>JAYWHK010000158.1:0-26285 GCA_043777755.1 Saprospiraceae bacterium | reverse complement strand
GTGATTGTGAATACGTACTTTTGGATTTCAAGAAAAAAAGATGGTAAACACAATCACAGGAACAAACATAGTAAAAATGTTTGAACAAACAATTTTTAGCGATAAAAAATTAATTCAAGCGCTGTATAAAGGAGATTTAGCAGGCTTTGAAACGACCTTATTGAGTTTTTTTCAAGATTTTTATAATGAAATCGCAGATTATTTTGTAAGAGAAATAAGTTCGAGTGTTGCCTTTTGTCGGGAGTTGAAAAAATTTGCGACGACACTTGGTTTGAAGAAATTAACAAAACGAGTGACAAAAATTCGTATTTCTACGGGTCATTATGTACATTTTCCGAGTTATTACGCAGAAAAAGCACCCGTTGACTATAAAACTAATCGTTTTGTGGTTCATGATTATTTTAACAATATAGGAAATGCAAGCCCTGTTTATGCTTCCCGAGTTGCCCAAATGAGTGTTATTACGCCTTCGTTTGCGGTTGGGAAAGCTGTTTTGGATAATTTTAATTGTGAAAATGAAACGGAAAAAAACCGTCAATTGAGTTTGAAAATAGGACACAAAGGACTGTTAAACAGGGTAAAGAATATGTTACTTCCAGAGGAAACACTGGCTGGAAAAAGAGTTTTGATAGGGATAGATGGCGGTCGAACACGGACAAGAGAATGGGATGAAATAGAAGAAGGTGTTGTTCGTAGCTCTAATTACAACACTTTTGACACTCCTTGGAGAGAGCCTAAGTTGTTGGTTATCAGTAGTATAGATGATAAAGGTAAAGTAAATCGTAAGGAATTACCTATTTACGACGTTTGTTTTGGCGATGACGAATTATTCGAATTATTGGCGGATTATTTAACGTTATTAGAAATTGAAAAAGCAAAAAGCGTTCAAGTCGTAGGCGATGGTGCAGTTTGGATATGGCTTCGTGCCAAACCAATGCTACTTCGATTAGGTGTTTTGGAGCAGAATATAATAGAAAGTTTAGACTATTATCATGCCATGGAACATTTGAACGATTTAGAGCAATATTTACCCAAAGAAGCCCAAAAACCAACCATGATTATCTTAAAAGAGCAACTATGGAAGGGCAATATTATTGAAATGAAGGCAACTTTAAAGGCTGTTTTAACTGATTTGGACGAAAAACCATTAAAACCATTCGATTATTTTGAAAAAAATCAACATCGTATGCAATATGAAGAGTTTACAAATCAAAAACTACCAATAGGCAGTGGAATTGTTGAATCGGGTATTCGTCGGGTCATCAATTTGAGGTTTAAATGTCCTTCCGCCTTTTGGAATATCGAAAATTTAGAGCCATTATTTTTTCTTCGGGCGGCTTTTTTAGCAGGAAGATGGAATAATTTAATGCTCAATTTAAGAAAATATTAACATTTTCTACAAAACCGGGTTACTCCCATTCAAACAGTCTTTTTCTAGACCTTTATTATCATTACTATTGAGAATATCTTCATCGTTGCTATTTTCTTTTTTATTTTGTTTAAACAATTCTTTAAGGATACTTAAAATATCATATTTATATTGTTCTTTTACATCAATAAAACCCGCTTCTTCGGTCATTACACATAACATATTTACTAATTTATAGGCAAAGAAGTTTGGCATATTGATAGGATCTGTTCCTCTGCTTAAATACCAGTTTTTATTTACAATAGGTAAATATTGTTGTTGCATATGACTAAACAAACTACTTGGATTTATTGTAATCGGCAATATCCAAAATAAATCGTTTGTTCCTGTATTAAGATTAGTTGCATTTTCATTTAGTTTTTTTAAAACTTCAATAGCTAAATCATCTACTTCCATATTATAGTCTAATAAAATTACATCTACATTGTTACTTTTCAAATGGTCTTCTACACAATTAAAATTTTCTTTCCTTGTTAATTCTAGACTTTCGAGTCTATAATCAGTATTCGCCTTGCCATTAAGTCGTTTTTCAGTTGATTTTAGTAGTTCAGTGACTCCACATGCCTCACGATTCTTTCCTTTCTTACCTATAATTAAGCAAGTTGCAAGCGGGGCTTTTGTATTAGCCCTGAATAGTGTTTGTAGAGCATTAAATTTTTTCTGAGTTCTACTGAAAGCTTCAGTTTCCGAAGGTAAATTAATTAAGTTTTTAAAACCATATTCACTATCAAAATTAAGTTTAATCAAATTATGGTAATGCTTTTGAAAGTTAATGGCATCATCAGTTGGATATATTTGTTTATATCCTGTAAGTTCATCTATAAGTTTCTGCAAATCATCATTAATTTTAGAAAATGGCAAATATCGAAACCAAATACTTGAGTCTAATATAGAACAAAGAGGTTTGGAGTCAGGAGAAAAATCGCATAATGCCTTGTTGCATATTGTTATTACGGGATGTTTTATCTCAGGTAAATATCTAAAATAATCCTCAATACCTTTTTCATCTATTAGGATTATTTTTATACCGAATTTATCACCACTGCGTGATATACCGTTTGCGGAACATTTACTTATGGTATTAATATTAAGTTTTTGCTTAATATCTCCATTTGAATAATTTTTATATGTATAATACTGAGCTTTCATAGAAAGTTAAGGTTGTAAATGATAAGTTTAAAACATTGCAAAAAAAACGAAAAAAACAAACTTAGTGGTCTATCAAATTAATATTGACAGATAGTATTGATTTTAAAATATTGACTATCAATAAATTGACTCACAAAACACGCAGCAGCTTTAATTTAGCACACTACTTAGCATGGTTTTATGAAAAAAGTAGGATTTTATTACTTGAATCCGCTTATATTTGCTATTTTAATACAAAGTTACATTTTTTATTCTTGTAGGCAAGTTTTTTCATTTTATTTAATAAAAACGGGCTTTATCAAAAATTGACAAAGCCCGTTTGGTATCTAAAATTAATTTTTCCCAATTTATTGCAAATTAAAATCTACAATTTGCACCAATCGTTGCGAAATAAGGTGCGCCAAATGCAATCTCAGCGTGTGCGCCAATATTATCTGTAATATAGTAGCGTGCGCCAAATGGAATAATCTGCGCTTGAATCAATGGAAAACCAGTTCGTGTACTTTTTCCATTTAGGCGATTTTTTATAAAACCAGGGACATAAGTGTCAAATGAACCAAGTAAATCAGTCAAAAGATCATCATTAATATCAGTTCCTAACTTTGCCGTCCAGATTCCTACACCAATACGACCACCTGAATACAGGTCAAATTTGCCTTTGCCATAGTGAAAAAGCACACGTGCAGCAAGAGAGGTTCTCGCAATCGTTGCATTGGCATTGCCCGTCACTTTTCCTTTATAGGTAATGTTGGTAAAATCAATTTTGGTATTGTTGTAAGCAGCAGCCAAGCCTACACTCAACCAATCATTCACTGCAAAATCGTAAGCTCCTTGAAAGGTTGGCGTTGCACTTGCTTTTCCACCTGTAAAAGAAAGCTCTGAATTGGTTGATTTGGCTTCCAATCCTCGAAGTGAAACAAATAAACTGCGTCCACTCGAAAAACTAATGGTGTTGCGGTAATCCAAGTTTTGAGCAAAACTGTATTGCATGATTGTTAATAAAGCAATAAAAATGATTGATTTTTTCATAATTTTAATAAAAATTTAATGGTGGAAAACCTCCAATTTTTTTAGCAAGTAGGCGATAACCTCTCTTGTGTGAAAGCTATTTGGTGAACTGTATCGTCAAGCTGAAACTTAATTACTGTCAAGCGTAGTCAAGTTGGAGATAGGTTATAACGTTCACACTATTATTAACTTTATTTTTATAAAAAAATTGTATTTAATTAATCCACACTATTAATAAAATTGTGGATAACCTATGTTAATTTATTGATAAACAATTATTTACGATGTTAGCCAACTATTGTAATAATCAGGATCTTCAACTTCTACGGCATGAACAGTCATTTGTAATGGGCGGAAAGTATCGACCATTACAGCCAGTTCGTGTGTTTCTTTTTTGCCGATTGACTTCTCAACAGTTCCTGGATGTGGCCCATGAGGAATCCCGCCAGGATGCAAGGTAATCATGCCTTTTTCGACGTGTTTTCTGCTCATAAAATCGCCATCAACATAGTATAAAACTTCGTCGCTGTCGATGTTAGAATGATTGTATGGCGCAGGGATTGATTGCGGATGATAATCGTACAAACGAGGTACAAAAGAACAAATAACAAAACCTCTTGCTTGAAAAGTTTGGTGTACTGGCGGCGGCTGATGCACACGACCCGTTATGGGTTCAAAATCGTGAATCGAAAAAGCATAAGGATACACAAAACCGTCCCAACCGACAACATCAAAAGGATGATTCAAGTAATGGTAAGGATAAAGCATATCTTGTTTTTTGATATAAAAAAGAAAATCGCCTTGTTGGTCATGCGTTTCGAGGTCAGAAGGTTTTCTGATGTCCCGTTCACAGTAGGGAGCGTGTTCCATGAGTTGCCCCATGTCGTTTCTGTAACGTTTTGGCGTAGTGATGGCACTTGTACTTTCTACAATTAACAGTCGATTTTCGGTATTGTCAAAGTGCATTTGGTAGGTTGTACCTCGTGGAATCACCAAATAGTCACCATAAGAAAAACGCAAATTTCCATACATCGTTTTGAGCGTTCCACTGCCAACGTGAACAAAAATCACTTCGTCCGCATCGGCATTTTTATAAAAATAATCGCTCATGCTTTGGCGTGGCGCAGCAAAAATAATTTTGCAATCGGCATTGACCAAAACAGGTTTTCTGCTTTCTAAAAAATCATCGCAAGGCGCAACGTGAAAACCCTTTAAACACCTGTGTTTGAGTTGTTTATCAGAAATAAGTTTTGGAGAAACGTCTTTTGGTTCACCAACTTGTACAATTTGAGTAGGCGCATTCGCATGGTACAACAACGAATAATTATCGCTAAAACCTTCGGTAGAAAATAATTCTTCTTTGTACAATTCGCCATTTGGTTTTCGGAATTGAGTATGTCGTTTGTGCGGTATTTGACCGAGTTGAAAATAATGCATGGTGGTTGGTTGTTTTTTTAGTGAATAGAAGTTCGTGCCGCCGATAGAAGTTGCTTATGGTTCATAATTTTGCACGCAGATTTATGCAGATGATGCTTCGCATCACTCACGGATTTTCACGGATTCCCTACGAGAAAAATCCGTGAAAATCCGTGAATAAAATCACTTTTTGATTTTATCTGCGAAAAGTTGTGTACAAAAATGCGTTTAGTACACAAGCACGAGATTTCGAACACTAAGTTATTTTTTTAAATTATTAATTATTCATTATTCACCGTCAGTTCTTTTGGCAAAACTTTACTTGCACGTGCGCCCAATTCTTTGATTTTTTCGGCTTTTCCAATGAGCGTATCGCCATAGCGTTTGCCATCGGAGAGTTTGTGCATTGCTTCGTCGTAAGCGTCACGGGCATTGTCAAGTCTAAGCCCAATGCGACGTAGGTCTTCTACAAAATCACAAAATTTATCGTATAAAGCACCACTTTGTCGGGCAATTTCAATGACATTTTGTTTTTGTTTTTCCTGTTTCCAAAGGAAAGAAACGGTGCGCATCGTTGCCAAAAGCGTAGAATTGGTTACGATGACAATATTTTTATCAAGCGCATCTGTAAAAAGCGTAGAATCTTCCTGCATTGCTACTGTAAAAGCTGGTTCTATCGGAATGTACAACAGCAAATAATCAGGAGAGTTTATTTGATACAATTGTTGGTAATTTTTACTGTTCAAATTTTTGATGTGCGCACGAATACTGTCTATATGATGTTTCAAATGCAATTTTTGTTCTTCAAAATCACCACAATTAAAGAAACGTTCGTACGCCACCAAAGACACTTTTGAGTCAATCACCAAGTGTTTTTGCTCAGGCAAATTGACAATAAAATCAGGTAGTTTTTTGTTTCCATCTTCATCAAAAAGAACTGTTTGGGTTGAAAAATGAATGTTTTTTGCCAAACCAGCTTTTTCCAATAACATTTCCAACTGAAATTCGCCCCAATTGCCTTGTGCTTTGTTGTCGCCTTTGAGTGCCGAAACCAAATTCTGCGCATCGCTACTCAGTTGCTGATTCATCACACGCAATTGTTCGATTTCTTTTTTCAGGTTAAAACGTTCTTTTGTTTCGTCTAAATATTTTTTCTCGACGCTTTCTTCAAATGACTTGATTTTTTCTTTTAAAGGATCTAAAATTTGCGTCATATTGACCTGATTTTGATGCGCAAATTTTTGGCTTTTTTCCTCCAACAAACGGTTTGCTAAGTTTTCAAATTCCTTTTGAAAACGTTGTTGCAACTCATTGACTTCATTTTTTTGAAGCGATAATTTTTCATCTAAATTTAATTTTATTTGGCGTTCTGTGGCAATTTCGATGTTCAAACGCTTGATTTCTTGCTCTTTATACAAGTTGTCGTCTTTTAATACATCAAAATCGTCTTGAAATTTTTGAAAAACTTCTTTCAAAACGTACTTTTCTTTCAAATCTGCGTCAGACAAACCTTGTACGCTCGATTGAGATTTTGCAATCAACCAAGCGGCTATTGCTCCGACCAAAATTCCAACCACCAAAATAACTATCAACGTTATATCCATTTCAAAACATTTTTTTTGCAAAAATACAATTTTATTTTAATTTTTAATTTGAAAAATAAATCTATAACTTTGCAGCAAAATTATAAATCATAATTTCCTCAATATGAAAATACACTTAGTATCTGGCGGCTGCGGTTTTGTTGGTCGTAATATGGTCAAAAGGTTGTACAATACGACAAAAGACCACATTCTTTTTATTGACAATTTGATGGTTGGAACGCATCCAACAACGTGGTTGAATGTCCCCAAAATAGGCGACAACAAAGACCTCGAAATCTTTGGAGAAGATGGACGTTTGCTTTTTTTAAAAGGCGATTTTAGAAAAGTTTTAAACAAACTAAGTGACGAACCTCGCTATTTTCAAGATACTTATTCGCTTGATTTTGAACGCTTTGCAGATGTCTTTCACTTTGCAGCCATCGTTGGTGGTCGTGCGATGATTGACGGCGACCCAATGATGGTTGCCTTGGATTTGTCCATTGATGCAGAGTTTTTTCATTGGATTACACGCCACAAACCTGAGCGTGTGATGTATCCAAGCAGCAGTGCTGCCTATCCGATTGATTTACAAACAGAAAGCGGTGCTATTGCCCTGAAAGAAAGCGATATTAACTTCAAAAGAATGGGCGAACCAGATATGACTTATGGTTGGTCAAAACTGACAGGTGAGTTTTTAGCGCATATTGCAGCCAAACATTATGGCGTGAAAATTACGTGTATTCGCCCATTTAGTGGTTATGGCGAAGACCAAGATTTGACTTATCCAGTGCCTTCGATTGCGGCACGTATTGCTCGCAGGGAGAATCCCGTAGAAGTTTGGGGAACTGGTAAGCAAGGTCGTGATTTTGTTCATATTGAAGACGTTATTGACTGTATTTTGTTGGCAATGAATCATATTCATGACGGAACAGCCATTAATATTGGTCGTGGCGAATTGCTTTCTTTTATCGAAATTATACACACCATGTGCAAAATTGCAGGTTACGAACCCGAAATTCGTTGTCTTTTGGACAAGCCTGTTGGTGTTCATTCCCGTTATTGTGATATGAGTTTTGTGGAATCTACCTTAGGTTGGAAGGCTCAAATCAGTGTCGAAGAAGGTATGAGAAGAGTGTATGAAGCTGCATTAAAGAAAATATAAATGCTCAATAAGCACACTGTTTTTTTAGTTGTTTAATATTTTCTATTGTTTGAAATGGTTCTAACTAATCGAAAATCAATGACAAAAAATCAATAACTAAAAAAACAGTGTATTTAAGTGATTACGTTTTTAACCAATAAGGTGTGGCACAAAACGGCTTCCATTGTCTGTAATTTTTGATTTCGCTTCACGTATGCCGATGCCAGCGGCTTCTTGTCCAATAATCCAACTGCCAACGAGTGCGTAATTTTCATCAAATTCGGGCAGTTCAAAAAGGTCTTGATAGATGAAACCTTCTTCGCCATAGTCGCCATCAGTAGCGGCTATAGTTTGACCATTTTTCACTAATTTTACATTTGCACCTTCTCGAGAAAGGATTGGTTTTTCGCACCACGATGTAAGGTCTTTTGGCGCATCAAAATAACATTTCAAAAGGTTTTTGTGGTAAGGAAAAAGCTCCCAAAGAATGGGTAAAATAGCTTTGTTAGATAGTAACATTTTCCAACTTGGCTCTATCCAAAATGCCTCTGCTCTATCTTGCATAATGTTTTTTCCAAACGATTCATGTACCATCCATTCGTAAGGATAAAGTTTGAATATATTTCTAATTGCTTGATTTTCAGTATTTAAGAAAATAGAATTGGCATCGTCCCAAGCGATTTCGTCCAAATACAAAAACGCTGTTTCGAGTCCTGCCTGCATGGCACAATCTCGCAAATAAGCTGTGGTGGTAAAATCCTCTTTGCTGTCCCGTACACAAGTAAAATGTAATTTTTCTTTGTGCAAAAAAGGTTTTAAATACGCCCAATATGCCACTAATTTTTCATGCAAAGAATTGAATTGATCGTGGTTAGGAAAACGTTCTTCCAACCAAAACCATTGGGCAATACTTGCTTCAAAAAGCGACGTTGGTGTATCAGCATTGAACTCTAACAACTTTAATTGACCATCTCGAAAAGCAAAATCAAAACGACCATAAATCGCAGGATCGTCTTCTTCCCAACTGCGAATGATGTGCGGTACAAACCATTCTGGAATGTGAAAACGATGAAAAAGATTTTTGTCTATGATATAATCCACCGCTTCCAGACACATTTCCCAAAGCTCATTCGTTGCCGTTTCTATTTGTTCGATTTCAGATGCGGAAAATGAATAGTAAGCACTTTCGTCCCAATAGGTATCACCGCCAATCGTATGAAAATCAAAGCCTAAGACTTCGGCTTTTGCTTCCCAATCAAAGCGTACTCTTGTTTTTATTCTTTGCATAATATATACAAAACGGATATTGGTTATTAGATATTAAAGATATTGCAAATGCTTGATGTTCAATATTTTACAGTATTTTAAAATGTCGATTATTTCAGTCGATGTATTTACTTATGTACTCAGGCTAACTAAAAATTACTTAAACGGACTCATATACGCCTTATTGTTCAAAAAAGTAGAATCACTCAATGTTTTTAAAAACGCAATCAATTGTTTTTTCTGCACAGAATTGAGTTGGATTTGCTGAATCAAAGGATCTTTGTTTGGAGAATATTTTCCACCAGTATTGTAGTGTTCAACGACTTCTTCGAGCGTATTTAAACTTCCATTGTGCATATATGGAGCGGATTCCGCAATGTTTCGCAAGGTAACGATTTTCATTTTTCCATTTTCATTTTTTACATTAACGACACCACCATAACCTTTGTCTTTAAAATCATCGTAGGTTGGAGCATCTTGAAGCCCATTGTTCACCAAATTATTGCCCGTTGTGAGTGGTTCGCCATGACAATGTCCGCATTGTGCATCTGGTATATTACTCACTTTGTTAAAAAACATATCGTGACCGAATTGTTCTGCATCTGTAAATTCTATCTGACCTTTCAAAAACTTATCATAACGGGAATTGTGGCTTACAATACTGCGTTCAAATTGCGCAATCGCTTTGACCGCCAATTCTTTCGTAATTTCAACTTTTTTAGTAATTGGAAAGGCTTGTCTGAAAAAAGTAGGATAATCCTTGTGTTTTTGAATTTTTTGAATGGCTTTTTCCCAATTTTCGTCCATTTCCAAATGGTCTTCAACAGGCATCAAAGCCTGCTTTTCTAAAGAAGCGGTGCGACCGTCCCAGAAAAAAGAGCTTTTATGAAAAGCCAAATTCACAATTGCCATTGAGCTACGTGTACCAACACGTCCTTCTATACCTGCACTTATTGCTCGATTGTCGGTAAATGCACCATTGATGTGATGGCAACTTGCACAAGAAATTGTACTATCTCTTGACAAAATCGAGTCATAAAAAAGCCTTCTACCCAATTCTATTCCTTCGAGCGTCATTGGATTATCCGCTGGAATGTCAGGTTTTCCGAATTGCTTGTCATCTGTTTTAAAAACAAATGGTTTTGGAGCATGAGGAATACCAGCCAATTCATCCGGTGTATTGTCAGGTTCGCATGACAAGAATAATATACTGATTATCAGTGCTTTAAATAAGTATTTCATTGGATATGTTTTTAGACCTCCCTAAATCCCTCCAAAGGAGGGACTTCCCAGCGTGGTGAATATAATACATTTTTAATGTCGTTAGTATTAACGCCAACGTTACGGAAAAATCAATGCTATGGAAATTAGTTTTATCTCCCAACATTAATCAGCAATACCGAAATATCAGAAGGCGAAACGCCACTGATACGGCTTGCTTGACCGATGGTATGCGGTTTTACTTTAGTAAGTTTGTGCCGAGCTTCCATCGAAAGCGAATTCATAGACATATAGTCTAAATTATCACGCAAGAAAACATCTTCTAAACGGTTCATTTTCAAAGCCATTTCTTGTTCTTTTTCAATGTAACCTTCATATTTCATATTGATTTCAGCTTGTTCTACAAATTCAGGGTCGAGTGTAGCAATGTATTTTTTCAACCAAGGCAGAGCCTCACACATTCCAGCAATGTCTATGTGCGGACGAGAAATGACCTGCTGCAACTTTACTTTTTGGCGCAGTGGTGCAGAACCCATTGTTTCCAACCAACCATTGATTTGGTCAGGTGAAACGCTGTTTTCCATGAAAAAAGTTCGGATTTCTTCACTTATTGCTACTTTTAGGTGTACTCTGTCCATGCGCTCGTCCATATTGGCAACACCAATTTTGCTGGCGAGTGGTGTCAAACGAACATCGGCATTGTCTTGACGAAGCAAAATTCGGAACTCCGCACGAGAAGTGAACATTCGATAAGGTTCATCTGTGCCTTTGTTCACCAAATCATCAATCAAAACGCCAATGTAAGCGTCAGAACGTTTCAGAATGAAAGGTTCTTGCTCTGTTACAGCCAAATGCGCATTCATTCCAGCCATTAAACCTTGACAACCCGCTTCTTCGTAGCCCGTCGTTCCATTGATTTGACCAGCAAAAAATAGATTTTTTATCAAATGCGTTTCCAACGATAATTTTAATTGTGTTGGTGGAAAAAAATCATATTCAATAGCGTAGCCTGGACGAAACATTTTGACATTTTCAAAACCAACAATTTTTCGCAAGGCTTTGAATTGTACATCTTCTGGCAAGGACGACGAAAATCCATTCACATAGATTTCGCAAGTATTCCAACCTTCTGGCTCAACAAACAATTGGTGTCGGTCTTTGTCTGCAAAACGATTGATTTTGTCTTCAATCGAAGGACAATAACGAGGGCCTAAGCCTTGAATCCGTCCATTAAACATAGGCGATTTGTCAAAACCTTCTTTGAGCGTATCGTGGACTTCTTGGCTTGTATAAGTAATATAACAAGGCAATTGTTTGGTCAATTTTGGTGTATCAGTATAAGAAAACTTGCTTGCTGGCTCATCGCCTTCTTGTTTTTCCATCAAATCATAGTTCAAAGAACGACCATCTAAACGAGCTGGTGTTCCTGTTTTCATACGACCCGCTTCAAAACCTAATTCTACCAATTGTTCTGTAATGCCTTTTGCTGATTTTTCGCCAGCACGACCACCACCCAATTGTTTTTCGCCAATGTGAATCAAACCATTCAAAAACGTTCCGTTGGTCAAAACCACCGAGCGACCTTCGATTTCTAAGCCCATGCTCGTATAAACACCTCGAACACGTCCATCTTTGACTTTCAAACCACTTATCATGTCTTGCCAAAAATCAATATTTGGGTGCGCTTCGAGCATTTCACGCCATTTTATAGCAAATTGCATACGGTCACTTTGCGCACGAGGTGACCACATCGCTGGGCCTTTCGAGCGATTCAACATACGGAATTGTACCATCGTACAATCTGTAATAATTCCCGAATAACCGCCTAAAGCATCAATTTCTCGCACAATTTGCCCTTTTGCAACACCGCCCATGGCAGGATTACAAGACATTTGCGCAATTGTGTGCATATTCATGGTCACTAATAAAACCTTTGACCCCATATTGGCAGCAGCAACTGCGGCTTCACAACCTGCATGACCTGCACCAACTACTATTACATCGTATTTTGGAAACATCTTATGTTAATTGTAAGACCCATCCTAAATCCTTCCCAAAGGGAAGGACTCTTTAGAGCCTAAAATTGCAATAACAATATTTTATATTTAAATACTGCATTACTTATATTATTAAAATTTAATTTTTATAAAAAATTGATAATATTTTAGTTAAATAAATAAATTTTTTTTAAATTATAAAAAATTTACATATTTTGGCATAATACTTGTAACTATCTAAGTGTGTAAGTTTTGGTTAAAGGATTGTAAAATTCGTTTTTCATGCTCGTGGTAAAAGAACTACGAGCTATTTTTTTGTCACCTCAAAACCCAACACTTCCAAATCCTTCCAAAACCCTGGATAAGATTTCTCCACCACTTGCGGATGTTCTATATCTATAGTATTCAACATTGCCAAAGGCGCAAAAGCCATTGCCATGCGGTGGTCTTCGTAAGTAGCGAAAACAGGCGTTTGTTTCCAATCAGCTTTTCCTTCAACCATAAAAAATTCTTTTTCTGATTTTTGTGAAAACCGTTTTGGCAAAGGCATAAAAAAGGCATTGACTTTTGCCAATTCATTTTTCAAAGCAGCGATTCTATCCGTTTCTTTGACACGCAACGTTTCCAAACCCGAAAAAAGACCTTGTACGCCTGTTCCAGCACAAATCACCGCTAAAGACTGTGCAATGTCAGGGCATTTCAAAAAATCCCATTCAAAAGCGTCCGCATTGCTGTCACCACTTTTGCTTAAACGCAAACCATTGGAAGAAAATTCCGTTTTAACACCAAAATCTTTTATCATTTCGACGATTACACTATCGCCTTGCAAGCTATTTTCTTGCAAACCAATCAATTCCAAATCCAAATTGTCTGCAAAAGCTGCCATGATAAAAGAATAAGATGCCGCTGACCAATCCGATTCTACTGTAAAATCTTTTGCTATATAAGGTTGCGGTTTTATCTGAATCAAATTGCCTTCCCAAGTATTTTCAACGCCAAAATATTGCATCAACGCCAAAGTCATCTCAATGTAAGGTCTTGAAACGATGTTTCCTTCAAGTGTCAGATTGAGTCCGTTTGGCAAAGTTGGCGCAATTAACAACAACGCTGTAATAAATTGGCTACTGACCGAAGCAGGAATACTCAGCGCATTGTTTTTTCCAAAATCATTAGGCGCATTGATTTTCAAAGGCGGATAACCTTCATTTTTCAAATATTCTATGTTCGCACCAAGCGCATTGAGCGCATTGACCAATTCACCAATCGGGCGTTGTTGCATACGTTCCGAGCCTGTCATAATTTGAGTGCCTTGCTGTGTTGCCAAAAAAGCAGTCATAAAACGAAAAGTTGTCCCAGCATGACCAGCATCAAACGTTTCATTTTCCAACTGACTCAAAAGTTTGAGTAAAGTCTGCGTATCTTTTGCGCCCGAAAGACGCTGAATGTTAAAATTATTTTCGCACAAAGCCCTGATAATCAATACTCGATTGCTGATACTTTTGGAGCTTTCCAATTCAATAGCTCCGATGATGTCTTTATTTTTTTTACTAAGCTGATAAACGATTTCCATAAAATAGAGGTTCCAATTTTGGTGCAAAAATAAGTGATTTTGAGGAGTTTAGCAAACGATGTTACTTTTATAAAATACTACGTCACAAGTTTTACAAAAAAACGACATCAAAACTATTTTTTTTAGAAAAATAAGCGTAACTTTGTTGTTGAATTTATGTTCAAAAAATAATCTTAATTTTATAATTAAACATTCTTAGAAAATGTCATTACAAGCAAAGTACAATTCAGTCATTGAATTAACAGAACAAGTTGGACTTGTTGGAGCAAATATCGCAGAAGAGAACGGTGTATTGCGTATTGCAGGTACTGTTTATTCAGCTTACCAAAAAGATCAAATTTGGAACACTATTAAAGATGTTCCAGGAACAAATGCTGCTGAAGTTGTTGCTGATATTCAAGTATCAGAAACTGGTTTTTACACAAAGCACACTGTTCAAAAAGGTGAGTCTTTGAGTTTAATCGCAAAGCACTATTGTGGTGATGTGATGAAATATCAAGCAATCTTTGAAGCAAATCGTGATCAATTGACAAGCGCAGATGCTATCGAAGTAGGTCAAGAATTGATTATTCCTTTTTTAGTGTAATTTATTGCTTTTAGTAAAAAAAAAGTCTTTGGAAGTGTAACTTTCAAAGACTTTTTTTTGCCATATCGTCCATAAATTCGTTGTATTTTTCTGCCATTGTTTAGTCAGCGATGACTTTCTCTTTTATTTCCATCCGTTTTTTATTATTTTTATTTCAAAAACAACTAAAATTAGTACCACTATTTTCTCCAATAAAAAATAAGTTAAACCCAATGTGCTTAGTTTTTGATAAAAATAAATCATCAAAATTAGCGAAAGACAGCAGTATAAAATATTAGCAAAAATAATGGTTTTTAAAAAGAATTGCCAATTTTTTACCTTGAAAAAATAACAACTCAATGAATAAATCGCCAAAATGCTCGCCAAAGTAGCCAATCCGTACAACACATTTTTGGGCATACCAAAATACGCCTCGAAACTTGGCAACAGCAAGCCAAGAAACAAAACGGACATAGACGCACCTATGCCGTCTATCAGAAAAACATTGTTTTTATTCACACAAAACATTATTTTATTTTCACAAAAATAAACCCATCTGCTTGTTCCATTTTTAAAAATAGATAAAAAGATAATTTTGAGCGATAGAAAAATAAAAAAATGCTACGAAAGGATTAAAAAACGGGAAAGTGGTTTTGGAATTTTGCATTTATGCAAAATATTGAACGCCAAGCGTTTGCAATATCGTTAATGTTCAATATTCGTTGTGTATATTGGAATGACCATTTCACCAATCGAAATGCCTATTTCACCGATTTTATTTTTTATTCCTTCAAAAACTACTTACTTTTGTTTTATAAAATAATAAAAAATTGGATGATGAATACAATCGAAATCAATAATTTGTCTCATGCTTTTTCAAAAAATGGAAAAGAATTAGACGGTATCAATTTGCAGGTCAAAAAGGGAAGTATTTATGGTTTTTTAGGACCTAATGGCGCAGGAAAAACAACGACTTTGCGCTTGGTATTAGGACTTTTGAGCAAACAAGAAGGCGAAATTCGTGTCTTTGGAAAACGTTTTGAAGATAATCGAACGGAAATTTTGAGCCAAATCGGTTCTTTGATAGAAAGTCCTTCTTTGTATGGGCAATTGACGGCAGTGGAGAATTTGCTCGTTTGGCAAAAAATTTACCAATGCTCAAAAAACCGTATAAACGAAGTTTTGCAACTCGTCGGTTTGGCAGATACGGGCAAAAAGAAAGCCAGTCAGTTTTCACTTGGTATGAAACAGCGGTTGGCGATTGCGGTCGCTTTGTTGCATCAAGCGAAATTGCTGATTTTGGACGAGCCTACCAACGGACTCGACCCAAGCGGTATCGTGGAAATGCGAGAACTTTTGAAAAAACTCAATCGAGAGCAAGGCATTACGATTTTGATTTCGAGCCACTTGTTGTCAGAAATTGAAAAATTAGTGACGGATGTTGGCATTATCAATCATGGAAAAGTACTTTTTCAAGGCAGTTTGGAAATGCTTATTGAGCGTCAAAAAATGGCTTCTTCTCTACTTTTTGAAGTCAATGATGTGAGAAATGCTTTGCAAGTTATTGAAAATCAGCAAGTTGTAGCAACCGTAGAAAATGGAAAAATAAAAACATCTTCGCTTTCCAATACACAAATCGCTGAAATAAATCGACAACTTGTTGCTGCAAATATTGATGTTTTTGGCATCGCAAGGAATGAAAATGATTTGGAAAGTATATTTATGAATTTGACAGCCCATTCTTAAAAAAATTAAAAAAATGAATACAATTACTCAATTTACAAATAGTTTTCAGAGCGAATGGCTCAAAACACGGCATAGTTTGTCATCTTGGTTGGTAATTATTGGGAGCATTTTTATCCCTTTGATTTTACTTTCAGCGAGGACATTGTACCCCAAATATCTTGCAGGAGATGCTCAGAATCCAATGTTTTGGCAAAAAATATTCAGAGATTGTTGGCAACCAATGGCGATTTTTTTCTTACCAATGGGTATTGTTTTGGCAGCGAGTTTGATAGCGCAGTTGGAATTTCGCAACAATTCTTGGAAACAAGTTCACACAACGCCACAAACCTTAACGACTATTTTCATAGCAAAATTTGCAGTAATTTTGACTATGTTGCTACAATTATTTGTGCTTTTCAATGTTTTTACTTATTTCGCTGGAATTTTACCACATATTTTACGAGGAGCTGCAATGCCACAACAAGCATTTCCATTTTGGTATTTTATCGAAAAAAGCTATTGTATGTTTTTGGCTGCGTTGCCAATAGTTGCGTTGCAATTTTTGATAAGTTTGCAATTCAAAAATTTTCTTGTGCCTTTGAGCTTTGGCTTAGGTTTTCAAGTGGCATCGCTGATTGCTGTCGAATGGAAATACGGCTATTGCGTGCCTTATACTTATTGCCCTTTGGGTTATTTTTCTATGATAGGTTCACCAACTTCCATTCCACAAGGTGTTGATATATATGCTTGGGCGGTTGGTTATTTTGTTTTTTTCATGGTTTTGAGTTATGTTTTATATATTTTTAAACGAGAAAAAGGGTAAAATGAAAAAATCACTTGTTATTTTTCTACACATTGCGTATTGGTTTTTGTATTTATTGATTTGTTTATTGGTTTTTGGCAGTATGATGTCTAATGTTCACAAAGGAACGTTTAGGATTGTCGATATTTTCCATAATTTTCTATCTATTATGGCAATACCACCGAGTATTTTGTCCTTTTATGGGTTTTACTTTGGCGTATTTCGTTTCTTAAAATTTCCAATTCCGATTGTTCGGCTGTGTTTTTGGAGCATAGGAGTAATCTTCGGCAGCAGCTTGATTGGATATGGAATCTTATTATTCATTGTCCAAAATTTCATACAAAGTCCAATAGAAGGTCATATAGCTATACTGTTGATTATGAGTATTTTAGGATTGATTCACGGCGTTTTGGCATCGGTCATTCGAGGTTTTATTGCTTGGTACGAAAATCTAAAAATAACGCAAGAACTGAGTGAAAAAAACTTTGCTATGGAAATGGCATTGATAAAATCAAAGCTCGATCCGCATTTTTTGTTCAATAGCATCAATAATATTGATATTTTGATACGCAAAGACCCCGAGAAAGCGTCTGATTTTTTGAATAAATTGAGCGATATTATGCGTTTTATGTTGTACGAAACCAAAACGGAGTCGATTTTGCTCCAAAAAGAATGGGAATATTTAGAAAAATACATTGCTTTGCAAAAAATAAGGTCTTTTAATCCTAACTTTGTGCAATACGCCATCACAGGAAACCTTGACAATGTGATGATTACGCCTATGATTTTGATTCCTTTTGTCGAAAATGCTTTCAAATATGGTGAAAAATTGAAAACAGATAAAGCGATTGAAATTAGACTTGCCGTAGAAAATGGTAAAATTAATTTTCTTTGTAGAAATAAATTTTTACCCGATTTGGACGTAAAAGATGAATTTAGTGGATTGGGTAATGATTTGATTAACAGGCGTTTAGCGTTGATTTACCCCGAGCAGCATCGTTTAGAAATCAACAATGATGGAGAGGTTTATGAAGTGAAATTGGAAATAAAATATTCCTAAAATAAAATAAGATAAAACAACATGAAATATACTTGTATCATCGTAGAAGACGAGCCTTTGGCAGTGGAAAGAATAAAAGATTACATTGCAAAAATTCCTTTTTTAAGTCTTTTGGCTGCTTTTGACAATGCACAAGATGCCCTTGTTTTTTTGAAAACAAACGAGGTGAATATCTTATTTTTGGATATTCACCTCGGCACGATGTCAGGCATTCAACTCCTTGAAAATGCGACGATTACGAGCCAAGTAATTCTCACTACTGCTTACCACGAGTATGCGCTCAAAGCATACGACCTCAAAGTAGCTGACTATCTTTTAAAACCTTATACTTTTGAGCGATTTTTTCAAGCAGTGGAGCGTGCGCAATCTTTTTTTCAAAAAGAAGAAACACCTATCAAGTATAAAAATTACTTTTTTGTAAAAGTAGAATACCGCTTGGAAAAAATCTTTTTTGACGACTTACTTTACATCGAAGGAATGGGCGATTACCGTCGTATTCACACCACTCAAAAAAAACTAATGACACTCCAAACTTTTGGCGAACTCGCTGCCGAATTACCGACTTCTCGTTTTTGTAGAGTCCATAAATCCTACATGGTCGCTATCTCAAAAATTGATTCTATCGAAAAAGACCGCATCAAAATAGGAAGTATTTATATTCCAATTTCGGAAACTTACAAAGAATCTTTTTCAAAATTGTTGTAAAATCTTAGTTTTTTCATTTATTTCAGATAATAAGCAATTCCAGTATTGAAAAACACACTTTGTGGTTGAAAAATAGATTTTCGACTTTCATACAGCTGAAAAGAAAGAAAATCTGCTGTCCAAGCGATATTTTTATTGATAAAATATTTAGCACCAAGATTAGCGTTAATCGTAGTTTTAGATTTTTCAATTTCAGTTTTATCAATAAAAACACCTACATTGGGTGTCAAATAAAGTCTTTTCGATAGTTTGATGTTTGCTTCTGTATTGGCACTAAAACCTACGGTAGAGCCATAATTAGCATTAGAAGAATTCCAATGGTAAAAATTACCACCTACTGCCAACCATTTGTTCAAAGAATATTTAGCACCAAAATTCATCTGAAAGAAAGAACTGCCGCCAATAGCATTAATTGTTTTTGGATTGTAGCTGATTTGACCTGAAATTTGTGTTTTTCCTTTATAAAAAAAATCATTTATTTCTTTTGCTGATTGGTAAGTCGCAGAGGTATAAAAAGGGCGTAGTGACAAACTATAACTTTGTTCATAGAGTTGCCTTGTATTCTTATGCGTAATTGCCAACGCTGTAAAATCTATACGAGCATCTAAGGCAATATTTTCATTGATAAAATACTGAATACCAGTTCCAAAAGAAGCATCGAGTTGATTGATATGACGAATCGAATCATTTTTATTCGTTGGATTGCTCAGGATTTGTAGTACTAAATCTCTTGAAAAATCAAAACCACCAATAACATAAGGCTTTAATTTAGAGTTTTTTAAGTAGTAATACTGCGCAAATAATTCTGCTGCGTAACTTGGATAATTGCGAGCTTGGTTGCTAATGTCGGTATTAATACCGCCCCTAATCAAAAGTTGATTGGTCACAAATTTTCCATAGTGCATTCCTATGCCAATCTTCAAAGGTTTATTGTTGGCTGATGTTCCTAAAACCCTTCCATCAAACTGGGAAATATACAAACTTGGGCGCATCGTATAAGTTCCTTTTTGGATTTGTGCTTTTGTAAAAATGAGAAAAGTAAAAAATACAAGTGTTGTGAGTGTAATTTTTTTCATAGAAAATGTAGAATTTGATTTTGAAGGTAAAAATAAATTATTTTTGATAAATAAATATTTTTTCGCCACTAAATATTTTCCTTCTTGAGTTTTGTCCTCTTTTTTACGGAACAATATTTGCTTTTCACCGTAAAAGATTTCAAATTTCTAACGATAAAAACGTTTTGTAGTCGTTTTTATAAAACACATTATATATGTTGAATATTACACTTCCTGATGGCGCAGTGCGTCAGTACGAAAAAGGAACTTCTGCGATGGATGTCGCAAAATCTATCAGTCATGGTTTGGCAAAAAAAGTATTGGCAGCCAAAGTCAATGGCGAAGTTTGGGACGCTACTCGTCCTATCCACGAAGATTCTTCGTTGGCTCTCCTTACTTGGGATGACAAAGAAGCAAAAGCTACTTTTTGGCACTCGTCAGCGCACTTAATGGCGGAAGCAATTGAGGCGTTGTATCCTGGTACAAAATTCGGTATTGGTCCAGCCATTACCAATGGTTTTTACTATGATATTGACATGGGCGACAAGATGCTTTCTGCCAATGATTTTGCTGCGATTGAAAAGAAAATGGTCGAATTGGCCCGTCAATCCAATGCTTTTGTACGTACTTCTGTTTCAAAAGCAGATGCTTTAGCTTATTTTGAAAACAAAGGCGACGAGTACAAAGTAGAGCTTTTACAAGACCTTGAAGATGGCAAAATTACGTTCTACCAACAAGGTGGATTTACGGACTTGTGTCGTGGACCACATATTCCTGACACGAGCAGCATTAAAGCTGTGAAAGTAATGAGCCTTGCTGGTGCTTACTGGCGTGGCGACGATACCCGCAAACAAATGACCCGTGTTTATGCCGTTACTTTTCCAAAACAAGCGGATTTAGAAGAATATTTACGCCTTTTGGAAGAAGCTAAAAAACGTGATCACCGTAAGTTGGGTACAGAAATGGAATTGTTCATGTTCTCAGAACGTGTCGGAATGGGTTTGCCTATTTGGTTGCCAAAAGGAACAGCCGTGCGCACTCGTTTGGAGGATTTTATGAAAAATGAACAACTCAAACGTGGTTATCAGCCTGTAATTACACCGCATATTGGTAAAAAAGATT
This sequence comes from Saprospiraceae bacterium, assembly GCA_043777755.1. GTDB lineage: Bacteria > Bacteroidota > Bacteroidia > Chitinophagales > Saprospiraceae > CANHEE01. The sequence continues at coordinate 5,471 of JAYWHK010000158.1, read as the reverse complement.
TGTACGAAACATCTGGTCACTGGGCAAAATACGGTGCGGATAGTTTTCAGCCAATTCATACGCCCAATGAGAATGAATTGTTTATGTTAAAACCAATGAACTGTCCGCATCACTGCGAGATTTTTGGTCATAAACCTCGTTCTTACAAGGAATTGCCTTTGAGAATTGCTGAATTTGGTACAGTTTATCGCTACGAACAAAGTGGAGAATTACACGGTTTGACTCGTGTTCGTTGTTTCACTCAAGACGATGCGCACATTTTTTGTACGCCTGACCAAATCAAAACAGAGTTTTTGAGTGTATTGGATTTGGTATTGACGGTGTTGAAAAAATTTGAATTCAATGACGTTACGGCTCAGATTTCACTCCGTCATCAAACTGACCGTGAAAAATATTTGGGAAGTGAAGAAAATTGGGACAAAGCCGAAGCTGCCATCATCGAAGCAACAGCCGAAGCTGGTTTGACCACTGTAACGGCTTATGACGAAGCAGCATTTTATGGACCAAAATTAGATTTTATGATTAAAGATGCGCTCGGACGTAGTTGGCAATTGGGTACAATCCAAGTAGATTACAACTTGCCAGAGCGTTTTGAATTGGAATACATTGGTTCTGACAATCAAGCACACCGTCCAGTGATGATTCACCGTGCGCCATTTGGTTCTATGGAGCGTTTTATGGGTGTATTGATAGAACATTGCGCAGGTAAATTTCCATTGTGGTTAGCACCTGATCAGTATGCGTTACTGCCTGTAAGTGAGCGTTTTGTGGATTATTGCAACGAAGTAAAACGTCAGTTGGAACTACAAGACATCAGAGGTTATGTAGATGATAGAAACGAAACTGTTGGTCGTAAAATCCGTGATACAGAACTCAAACGTATTCCGATGATGATGGTTATTGGTGAAAAAGAAGTCGAAGCTGGCGAAATTTCTGTCCGCAAACAAGGCGATGGCGATAAAGGTATGATGAGTATAGAAGCATTTGTGGAATATTTCAAAACCTTGCTATAGTTAGTGAATAATTTTTTCACTGTAAAATAAAAAATCCAGCACATGAAAATGTGCTGGATTTTTTGATTGGTTTTTTGCATTTATGCAAAATATTGAACACCAAGCGTTTGTAATATCTTTAATATCTAATAACCAATATCTTTTGTGTATGTAACATTGGAACAATTCAACATTCCAACAATCAAACTGGTTTTTTACCAGCGAATCAACGCTGATGCCCAAGTAAATCCGCTACCAAAAGCAGCCAAACAAACCAAGTCACCTTCTTTGATTTTGCCAGATTCCCAAGCCTCACAAAGTGCAATTGGTATAGAAGCAGCGGTGGTATTTCCGTATTTTTGGATATTGTTGTAAACTTTTTCGTCAGGTAAGCGCAAAGTTTTTTGTACAAACTGAGCAATACGCAGATTTGCTTGATGCGGAATCAACATATCTATGTCCGTAGAAGCCAAACCACAATCATCTAATGCTTCTTTGATAACCTCAGGGAATTTTTGTACCGCCATTTTAAATACAAATTGACCATTCATGTTAGGATAAATATCGTCCGTTTCCATCATGCCAGGGTAAATAAAAATATCACCATATTCTGACGTTGGATATTTAAAATCTTCCTCAGGAGCGTGATAACCGCCATGACTTCCAGGGTTACGGAACGCTAATTCTTCGGCGTGCGTACCATCGGCATGAAGTTTTGTCGTTAAAATTCCTTGACCTTCTTTTTCTGTTGGTTGCAAAACGACTGCGCCAGCACCGTCGCCAAAAATCACCGTTACATTGCGACCTCGTGTCGTAAAATCAAGACCCATTGAGTGCATTTCTGACCCAACAACCAAGATGTTTTTGTACATTCCAGTTTTGATGAATTGGTCGCCAATTGAAAGTGCATAGATAAAACCGCTGCACTGATTGCGAATGTCCAACGCACCAACTTCTCTCTTTGCAAAACCCATTTCTCGCTGCAACAACACGCCACAACCAGGGAAATAATAATCTGGACTCAATGTTGCAAAAATAATAAAATCAACATCGTCAGTGGTGATTCCAGCCCTTTCGATGGCGATTTTGGCAGCTTTTGCGCCCAAAGTTGTTGTTGTTTCCTTATGTTTTTCAGCGTAACGACGCTCTTTAATACCTGTACGTTCTTGCACCCATTCGTCCGTAGTTTCCATTACTTTTGAAAGGTCATCGTTGGTTACAATACGCTCTGGAACATAATAGCCAATTCCTGCAATTTTTGATTTTTTCATTTATTTTGATTTTAATTATTTGACAATCAGTGTTTTATAATTTTTATTTTCATTCTTGCAATGACGGTTTAATAAGTTCAAAAGTTCCGTGTACTGTATCGTTTCCCCCTTTTAAAACGCAAATATAAGTCTTTTTACAAATCTATCATACAGAAATCGACTTTTCCTTAGTTTTCAGTTTTTAGTACACGCTTAACTTAGCTGTACTACTGCAAAAATATATCAAAAAGAATTAATATTCAAAAAATTTCATTATTTAGAAATAAAAAAACTATAATTTCCAATTTTTCTTACTTTTTCTTTTAATTTCGTGCCATATAAAAAAAATAACAATGAAACACTTTATTTTTAGCATTTTATTTTTTCCTTGCCTTGTTTTTGCGCAAAACAATATCAAAAAAACGCTTGAACATAGCGATTTTAAGACGTGGAAAAAAATCGAAAAAACACAAATTTCCAACGATGGTCGCTGGGCGAGCTATCAACTTACGCCAGGCGAAGGCGATGTTACGACCCTATTGTACGACTTGGAAAACAAGCGAGAATATATTTTTTCAAGAAGTAGCGAAGCACAATTTAGTGCTGATAATCAGTTTTTTATAGCAAAAATAAAGCCTTTTACGGACACGCTCAAAGCGCAACGCCGCCGCAAAATCAAAGACGATGCTTTGCCTAAAGACACTCTTTGTATCTATGAATTGTTGGAAAAGAAAATGCTGAAAATTCCGAATGTGAAATCGTATAAAATGCCTGAAAAATGGGCTACTACGATTGCTTTTTTGCGTGAGCCAGAAAAAGAAAAAAAGGACAAAAAAGACGATAAAAACGCAGCAAAAAAAGACAGTGCAGCTGCAAAAGTGCTTCCTAAAAAGAAAAAAGATGAAAACAAAGACAATGGTTTTCGCCTAAGTGTGCGTGACTTGAAGTCTGGCGTAGAAAAAATATACGATTATGTCAAAGAATATACATTTTCGGAAGAAGGTAAAAAATTGGCTTTTTTAAGCACGGGTATTGATACAAATTTTCGCTCAGGAGCATATTTGCATGATTGTGAAAAACAAATTCTGCAAACGCTAAAAGAAACTAAAAAAGGAAATTATAAAAATATAAACATCAGTAAATCAGGAGTTTATACTTCTTTTTTGGCAGATGTTGATACAACAAGAGCGCAGATTCGTCCATTTTCATTGTTTTTTTCTCAAAATGGCAGCGAAGCAATGTCCATTTTTGACAATAAAAATTCTTTGTTAGCCCAAAATTGGATTGTAAGCGAATACGCTACGCCTTCTTTTAGCAAAGATGAAAAAACAATTTTTTGGGGCATTGCGCCATCACCAATTTTGCAAGATACTTTAGCTTTGCCTGAGGAAGTTGTGAATGTCGAAGTTTGGAATTACAAAGACCAACGCCTTTATACGCAGCAAAACAATCAGTTGGAAGAAGATAAAAAAAGAAACTATCCAATAGCGTATAGTATTGAAAATCAACAAATTATGTCTATTGTAAGTGATGATTCCTCCAAACAAGTGCGTTACATGACTGATCGAAATGGCGATTGGGTTTTGATTTCTAATGATTTTAATTACCGCAAAGAAAGCTCTTGGGAAGGTTTTTCTTACAAAGATATTTTTCTGAAAAATATAAAAACAGGCGAAATGAAAAGTGTTTTTCAGAAAGCCTCAGGTTTTCCTAATTTCTCACCGCAAGGAAAATACATTTATTGGTATCAAGCGACAGATTCCGCCTGGTTGTGTTATAACCGCAGCAATCAAAAAATCGTAAATCTATCAAAAAATATTCTTACAAAATTGTTCGACGAAGAAAATGATGTTCCTACCAATCCTGATGCTTATGGCATAGCTGCTTGGTTGAAAGACGATGAATCTTTGTTGATTTATGACAAATATGACCTTTGGAAAATCGACCCAAATGGAGAAAATACTGCTCAAAACCTTACGAAAGGTCGTGACAAACAAACTTCTTACCGTTATCTTAATTTGGATAAAGATAAAAAATTCATCAAACCTGACGACACTATTTTGTTGCATTATGTGAGTGAAAATACAAAAGGTGAAGGCTATGCAACGTTAGATTTGCGTGTAAATCTTTTAAAATCAGCTCATTATGAACCTTTAGCTGCTGTAAGTCGCAATGTAATCAAAGCAAAAAACGCAGATGTTTATCTTTTTTCAAAAGAAAATTTTAGAACGTTTCCTGATGTTTTGACTTGTAAAAATTTGAATTTTTCAGCAGCTCAAAAAATATCAAACGCCAATCCACAACAAACAAATTACACTTGGGGCGACATAGAACTGTATGAATGGACATCTTCTGACGGGCAACGTTTAAAGGGGCTTTTGGTAAAACCAGAAGGTTTTGACCCGAAGAAAAAATACCCAATGATTGTAAATTATTACGAGCGGAGTTCGCAAGGCTTGAATATTCACCGCACGCCAGAACCGCATCGCTCCAACATCAATTATACATTTTATGCCAGCCGAGGCTACTTGGTTTTCAATCCTGACATCGTTTATAAGGAAGGCTATCCTGGCGAATCCGCTATGAATTGCTTGGTTTCTGGCGTAACTTCTTTGATAGATAAAGGCTTTGTAGATGCGCAAAACGTTGGTATTCAAGGACATAGCTGGGGTGGTTATCAGACGGCTTATATCATTACGAGAACCAATCTTTTCAAATGTGCAGAAGCTGGTGCGCCAGTTGTGAACATGACGAGTGCTTACGGCGGTATTCGCTGGGAAAGCGGCGTTGTTCGTCAATTTCAATACGAAAAACAACAAAGCCGCATTGGTGGAAGCCTTTGGGAATACCCTTTGCGCTACCTCGAAAATTCTCCATTGTTCACTTTAGATAAGGTAAAAACGCCTGTTTTGATTTTGCACAATGACAAAGATGGCGCAGTTCCTTGGTATCAAGGCATCGAATATTTCACAGGATTGCGTCGTTTGGGTAAACCAACTTGGCTTTTGAATTACAACGACGAACCGCATTGGCCTTTGAAATGGCAAAATCGCTTGGATTTTAACGTCCGAATGCAAGAATATTTTGATTTTTACCTCAAAGGCGCAAAAGAACCCGATTGGATGAAAAATAGTAGTCCCGCGATAGAGAAAGGTATTCGTAAAAAACCGTGATTTTTGCAGCGTTGGTCTTTCCGTAGCGTTGGCATTAATGCCAACGCTACGGAAAG
>JAYWHK010000157.1:0-9711 GCA_043777755.1 Saprospiraceae bacterium | reverse complement strand
ATCAAAATATGAACATGGTCAGGCATACCATTGATAATCAATTTTTTATGACCTTGCTTTTCAATAATTCCTTCTATATAACTGTACAACTCTTGTTTCCAACTTTCTGCAATCACAGCATCACGATATTTTACAGCAAATACGAGTTGCAAATGGATTTGTGTGTAAGTATTTGCCATTTTTTTATAACTATTTCAAAATCAATGAATTATAAAATGCCGTTAGGCATGATATTTTTCGGTAGCGGTAGGTTTTAACCTGCCGTAATTGGTTTTGTATTGGGTTTGAGTGCCGTAGGTACGAGATAAATATTTCGTACCTACGGCACTCAGTTTTGTTTTGGGTATTTTTTACAATGGGTTTTAATTTACAATGGGTTAAAACCCATTGCTACCGAAAAATGTCATACCTACGGCATTTATTGAACGTGATTTATTTCAAAATAAAAAGATATTTAATGCTGTCATTTTTTATAACTATTTCAAAATCAATGAACTATAAAATACTGTTAAGCATAATATTCTTTAAAACCCTCTAATGGTGCATCAAAATCGGCAGACATTGTATATTTGCCTTTGGCACTACCAAAAACTCTTTTTATTTTCTTACTTGACACAGTTGTATTTTGTACAAATCCCTTTTTTAGGAATTGTGTAAAATGTAAAACTTCCAATTTTAAATGTTCTGGAAGTTGGTGTATTTCTGATAAAATTAATTGTTCCATTTTTTATAACTATTTTAAAATCAATGAATTGTATTTACAAATCACTCATTATTTCAATCAAATTTTCAATGGAAATAATATTTGCAAACCCTTTTTTAGGAATTGTGTAAAATGTAAAACTTCCAATTTTAAATGCTCAGGAAGTTGGTGTATTTCTGATAAAATTAATTGCTCCATTTTTTATAACTATTTAAAAATCAATGAATTAAAGTTCAAAAACTAATTTTAGTTTATCTTTTAACTGTTCAAAAATTTCATCTGATACTTCGCCGATTTCTCCCGAAAAAATTGTGGTGTTCAGCGTAGCCAATTTATCCATTTTGAAAACTGAATTTTGTATCAAACCTGTTTCGACAAAATCCACATGAGTGGTTTCTATCAAAAAATCAGCGTTAGTTTGATTTGATATATTTGATGAGATAAATGCTACAATTACGTCATTATGCAAACGTTCTGCCATAACTACCGCAGGTCGGCGTTTTGTTGCTGACAAATCTGTAAAAGGAAAACGTGTCAATACAATTTTCTTTTTCATCAATAACGTACTTTTAGATTTTTGTCAGAATAAATATCTTCGATTTCATCATTCAAAAAAGCAAAAGATTGACTTTCCTGCATCAATACAGGAATTTCATAATCATCTTTGTTTTGTAGCTTTCTATTTATTTCTTTAAACGAATTGCTATCAAGCGTTTGGATTTTTTCTACAATTTTCTTTTGTTCACGCTTAGAAAACTGTTGGAACATCATTATAAATTGCTCCGTTGATAGATTAATATTTAATGTTGTCATTTTTTATAACTATTTAAAAATCAATGATTTACGCTACTGCGAAGCCCGTAAATTGTCTTACATTTTCTGGTTGAAAACCTAATACAATGTCATGGGAGGCTATACCTTTTTTGACCAATTCCTCGGCTACCAACACATCAGTATTATTGACTAATAACCAAACTTTACCATTTTCTTTAATTTGTAAATGAAACAAAACACGATAAACATGACGGTTGTTGTACCAACCTGTTTCGACCAATTGATAGTGATGATGTTTGGTATCGGTTACTATTTCCCAAGTAATGCCCGTTGTAAATCGATCTTTGGCTTCTTCGTCCAAGAATATTTCAATACAATTTTGATATTTTTTTAATTTTCTAACCATTTTGAAACGATTTTTAGATTTGTATCAAAAACTAAAAGATTAACATGATAATGATTGCAGAGCATTTGAGTGTCTTTATCTTGAAAAAAATCTTCAAATACATCTTCTCCAATAGCTAAATAAAGTTTTCGATTAGGATCTTTTTCTGTCATAAAAAAGGAATAAACGTTGTATTGCCCCAAAGCATTGTGAAAATCATAAGTGCGAGAAGAACCCAAAAAGCTTTTGACCTCTACGGCTATTTTTGTAGCATTTTTTTCTGCGGCAATTATTTTCTCTGCACCTAAATCAACTTCGTAAGCCTTTCGTTTTTCTCTTTCTATCAAATACGGGTCATGCGTAATTGTCCAACCATCAAGTTCTAAAATTTCTCTTACTATTTTATGCTTTTGCCATTTTTTTATAACTATTTAAAAATCAGCATTTTATATTTTGTTTAAAAATAAATATTATCACATTATTTGACATTAAATAAAAATGCTGTATCTTTGTACTAACCAAATCGTTTTGGACGTTTTCGCAACGCCTTTTTCTTGAAAAAGTAGCATGTGGAATTGGTTTCTTAAAAGCCGTTTTGATTTTTCAAGATGGCTTTTTGCTTTGCACCTGTCCATAAAAAGTTTGTAACATTATACGACTTTTCTTTTTATTTTGTTTTTTAACGCTCGTCACTTTTCGTACTTCCCAAATTGAAAAATAAAAAACTTCCTTTATTTCTTTTTGAAACAAAATACAATCATTTCCCAATGCTGATTTTCCTGCATTGCTGATTATATCAGGCTGTTGAATAATTTTTATCAAAAGGCGCAATTCTTTCTTTTGAATTACTTTTTGACCTCTATTTTTTTCTGTTTCAATCGTTCCATGTTGCCGTAAAATATGTCTGATGCCATGCGTATCTAATGAAATCAAGAAATTTTCAAGTTCAATATGAGTATTTTCAAAAATAGTTTTTGACAAACCTTCATTAATCAAACCAATCTCAATTCTCCAATGCTCATTAGCGGCACTTGTCAAAGTGAAATCATAGAGAGCATCTATGTTTTCTGTAGCACCAGGAAAAATTGAATTCATTTTTATAACTATTTAAAAATCAATGAATTACGCTGCCGCATAAGCTGTATATTGCCTTTTATATGGCGCATGAAATGCTAAAACAATATCAGATGAAGGAATACCTCGTTTTTCGAGTTCTCCTACAAAATCAAAATCCGTAGCATCTTCTTGTACCCAAACTTTTTCATTTTTGATGTCAATATGAAAAATTGGATAATAGACTCTTTTGCTATCTTCCCAACCAATTGCCAAAATCTGAAAATGATTGCGCTCTTTGTCTATAATCAATTGTTCTTCAAACTCTGCACCCGTACCGCCCATAGAAGGCAATGCAGCGTAATATTCCAAAATGCCAATGACGATTTTTTGATACTTTTTTAATAAACTAGCCATGATATAATAGATTTTGATACTATATTATAAACAATTAATGAAATTTTATCTTCTTCAATGGTTTCTCTAATCAATGCTTTTTGGAAAAATGAGTTATACACATCTTCTTCTACTGCTAAAAACAATTGATGTAAAATTCCTTCTTTTTTCAATCCTTTTCGATACACGTCATATTGATCCTTTGCTTCATAAAAATCATGTAATTTTGATTTATTGATAAAACTCTTGATTTCCACAATGATTTTTTGGTTTTCACGAGTCGCTGCAATTACCTTTTCCGCAGCCAAATCAACTTCCATACGAAGACCACCACTTTTCAAGACAAAAGGGTCTTCTACAATTTCCCAACCATCTTTTTCTAATGCTTCTCTAACGATGTAATGATAAAGGTCTTTTGCCATTTTTTATAACTATTTAAAAATCAATATCTTAACTCATTCGTTGCTTACAATTTTCAAAAATTGTTGTTAAGCAACTCAGTAGTCCGTCTAATTCATTGATACTAAAAGCGTTGCTAAATTCTGTAAAGGTTTTTTGTTCCAATGTTTTAAATTTTGATGCTTCCATTTTTTTGTTTTTAAAATTGAGAATAATCAAATTTCAGTGCAAAAATAAGTATTTTTTATTCAAATTACTAAAAAAAATAACGACCAAATTAAATTTGAAATCACATTTGGTTTAAAAGCCTTTTTTTATTGAAAATTTTTTAATTTCAATAAAATAAAAATTTTATTTGGTGTATTTTGTAAAAAATGTTTGTACTTTTTACGTTGCAAAAGCAAAAATATTTTATATTTACGTTTGTTTTTACAAAAAAGGTGAAAAAAATTGAAAAAAATTGAAAATTTCGATGTATCTTATTTATTTTAAATAAGTTATTCATTACTTTTGCGAAAATTTAATTATGATGATGAAATATATAGACGACAAAACGATTGATGATGTTTTGGAAGCAATGGATACCATTGAAGAGGATTATGTTCAGATGATGGACAATTTTGAGCAAAATCAACCTGTTGTTGTTGATTTTTTGAGCAAAGAGAATTTGAGTATTCTTTCTGACGACGAGCGTGATTATTTGGATTACCTCGCTTTGGCAATTTATCAATCTATCGTAAAAGTTTATAAAAATGTTCCTGAATTGACAGAAGAGCAAATTGGCGAAGCAGAAGAAAAAAACTGGGAAATACTTGAATTAGTCAAAGGTACAGATTTTTCTGAGCGATTGACCATGTTTTTTGATGGTCATCCACAGGAAGATTTATTGGCATTTGTGGAAGATTCTTTGGTGGACGACCCAGATGACGAAGAAGCGCAACTCGATTTTTTAACCGACGAAGGTAGAGAACCTATGTTCATTGCTCTAAAATCAGTGATTGATGCTTTTCATAAAGCACTGTAAATCAAGATTATAAAATGAAGGATTTATTAGATTTACTGGGACGAATGTTTCTATCTGCGGTATTTTTTTTTGAAGGTGTTGATACTTCTACAAGCCGAACTTTGACTTATCAATTAATGAACCGTTACGGATTTACTTGGCAACAAGATTTTCTGTACAACTCAGCAATTTTTGCTTTGATGCTTGGAGCTTTTTTGATTTTGGTTGGGTATCGGGTTGGTATCGGAACTATTTTAGTGCTGGCTTTTTGGATTCCAGTGACCTTTACTGCTTATTCTTTTTGGATGGCGTCACCCGATCATAGAAATTTTGAAATGATGATGTTTTTGAAAAATATTGCAATCATGGGCGGATTATTTGTTTTGTCTGCCAATGGAGCTGGCAAATACAGCATTAAACGTTTGCTGGCAACCACGATTGTTCGCTAAATTTTTTTGGTTCTTTTAAATTTTTTGTGGTTTAAGCCTTTGTAAGGGCGAATTTAGTCGCACAAATTGCTGATTTTCAACGTTTAGAGTCTTGTGCGACTAAAGTCGCCCCTACAGTGTCACAAAAATTTTAAAAGAACCATTTTTTTGTTATTTTTTATATAATTTTCTCGTAAATAATTCTTATTTTTTTATAAAAAAATTAATTAATTTATTGATAAATAATGTTTTATATAATTTTATAAAAATTATTTTAATATAAAAATTATGAAAAATTTCTATTTATAAAATAAAAAAGTACCTTTGCGACATAAAGTTTCAAAAACCAATCGTATCTTCGGAACGGGCAACGTTTATATATCTCATGTTACGCTAAAAATTGTCCGATATGTTTAACACACGTAATAGCCTAAGTTAATGAAAATCTCTTTACACGATACGATACCCACTGCCACAGAGGTTATTGTTTTCCCGTTTGTTCAAGGCGAACAACTAAAAACTCAAATCGAGCAAACTGCTGCCCGATTTGGCGTTCCTTCTGTTACTATCCTTCAAGATTTCAAAGCAAATTTTAAAGAAACTTTGCCTTTGTATGTTGCTGGTGAGTTAAAAAAAATCTATTTCTTAGGAATTGGTGACAAAGCCAATTTTCCTGAGTTCTTGGCTGCTTTCCGTAGTTTTACACACCACCAAAAAGCCAAAATTCCTGCAAAAATAACAGTGGATTTGACACACTTGGGCGAAGATAATCTTCCCTTGCGAGTGGAGGCAATTGCCAATGGTATGACACTTGGGCGTTATTCTATTGCATTGCACAAGTCCACCAAACCCGAAACACCTGAGTTTGCTAACGGCAAAGCGGAGGTCAGTATCGTTTCTGTCAAAGGAAATGATGCTGAATTGAAAAAAAGCATAGAAAATGCGATTGATATTGCCGAAACGCAAATGCGCATTTTTGACTTGGTGAATCAACCTGCCAACCACAAAACTTCTACTATTTTAGCAAATTGGGCGGAAGAATCTGGTAAAAAATACGGTTACGATGTGACAACTTTTGTTGGTCGTGACGAGTTAGAAAAATTAGGTTGCCATGCTATCAATGCCGTGAATAAAGGTAGTGCCGAAGCTCCTGCGCTTATTGTGATGGAGTATAAGTCTAAAAAAGTAAAAAAAGATGCACCCGTTTTTGGCTTTGTAGGTAAAGGCGTAACCTTTGATACAGGTGGAATTTCGATAAAACCTTCTGCCAACATGAGTTTTATGAAAAGTGATATGGGTGGTGCTGCGGCAGTTTTCGGTCTAATGGAAGCGGTGGCAAAATTAAAATTACCAATTCATATCGTTGGGATTGTTCCAAGTACAGACAATTGTGTAGATGGTGCTGGTACGAAACCAAGCGAAGTTTTTGGTTCTTATCTTGGAAAAACGATTGAAATGATTGATACAGATGCCGAAGGACGTTTGGTTTTAGCCGATGGATTAGCGTATCTGAATAAAAACTATAAACCGACACAAATCATTGATTTGGCTACTTTGACAGGAAGCGTGATTGCTGCGTTGGGCTATGCTGCCGCTGGAATGTACACCAACAATGAAGAAATGGCAGAAAATCTATACAAAACAGGAATGTCTTGTGGTGAAAAAGTTTGGCGTATGCCACTTTGGGATTTTTACAAAGATGATTTGAACTCTGACATTGCTGATATTAAAAATCTTTCTGGAAAACCAGTGGCGGGTTCTATTACTGCTGCAAAATTTTTAGAGGCATTCACCGAAAGTCATCAATCTTGGGTTCACCTCGATATCGCAGGAATGGCGTTTGGAGATAGTGAATTTTCACAAATGAGAAGTGGAACTGCTTATGGTGTTCGACTTTTAGTAGAATATTTAAAGAAAAATATTGAAGCATAAATGTAAAAAACCTGTTGAATTAATTTTCAACAGGTTTTTTTTATACATATCGGAAAGTGGTTTTTGTTTTTGAATTTATGCAAAATATTGAATACCAAGCGTTTGTAATATCTTTAATATCTAATAACCAATATCCGTTGTGTATATTATCGTATCTTAATGCCACCATAGCTGACATTAACTTTCATAAGACCTTTTGCATTTTTAGAACCAAAGAAACCTTCGATGCGTTCAGAAGTATTCCCATCTTTTTCGTACGTAAGATTCATTCCAGAAGGATATTTGATGTCACCATAGTTGCTTTCTGCATCTAAACGATAAGCACAACCATCTTCCGTACCAACTTTTATATCTGTATAATTGGCATCAACACGAAATTCTGAAAAGTTTTTACCAACTTTATCAACCGTCAATCCACCATAATCCATATCAACACTTGCAAAATTACTTAAAAAATTAATTGAAATGTCTGTATAATCTCCTTTAAAGTTAATATTGCCAACTTCTCTCATTTTTAGATGTCCATAATCCATATCAACTGTCAAATTACCGATTTTCGTACCTCGTAAGGTTGAATAATCAGATTTAATGTTCACATCATTGACGTTTTCGACTTCAAATTCTGAATAATCACCGTCCAAATTAGCTTTATCAGTACTTTTCATAATCAGTTTTCCGTAGTCGATATTTGCATTGGTTTCTTTCTTCACATTAGAAGCATAAGCATCACCGTATTGCAAATTTAGGTCAAATTTATTATTGATTTCTTCACAACGTAAATTGCCATATTTAATATTTGCCTTGACAGCACCATTTGTATAACCTACAAAACTATCGCCATAACGGTTGCTCAAATCCAAGAATCCGCCACGAGGATAATATACTTCGTAATTGATTTGAAAATCAGCATTTTTTGAGCCATTCCAAGACCAACTCATCCAACTACCGCTTTCTTGTCCGATTATGGTTTCCGCTTTTACAAAATTAGGGTCGTTGTAGAAATTAATGCTGATTCGATTAAACGTTTTTTCAGCTTCTTTCTGCCCATTTGCATTGGCAATAATGGATACTTTGATTTTCACTTGACTGCCATCCCAAGTTCGAGCATCAACTTTACCATATTTATTGATAAGTTGAACCGAGCCATACTCTGAAATATTAAATTCTTTGTAAATAATTTTTGAAAATTCTTGCTTTGGATCAGTCGTTACGACGTTCAAAGAGGTTTCTTTTGCCTGAACAATAAAGCCAAAACCAATGGCTAAAAAGCAGGTCATAAATAGATTAGATAGTATCTTTTTCATTTTTATTGTTAGTAGTAATATTAGTTTGAACAAATTGGCGTTGTTGATTTTCATCTAACACACGCTCTAAAATATACATTTTATTTTTGTAAGAAGTAATCATGTTATGAATGATTTGCTTCCGTGACCCTTTCGGTGCATTGGTCAATTCTTGGCGCAATTCACTCATCACCACATCAATCTCATTGAGGTCTTCTTTTACGTCTTCTGAGTTTTTTACACTTGCCAATTGTCTTGTTTTTTTCTCAATTTGTTGTTGATAAAAACGTTCCATTTCGCCATATTCTGCGGATACAGTTGCCAAGCTCGTTTCATTTGTACTTGATTTGAGGTAAAAACCAATGCTAATACCCATCAATAGCAAGCCAGCTACACTTGCTGCGATACGTAGTTTGTTAGACCACAATGTACTCGGCATTTGGACAATACGTGCTTGTGGTCGAGTACTGACTGTTGCGCTTGTAGCATTTTCGGATAAACGTTCATTGAGCTTTGCCCAAACCCGTAAATCAGGCGTTTCATTGTCAAATTCAGCTCGATTTTCAAGTATAAAATCTTCTAATCGTTGCATTTTAGTAATATATTAAAAAAATTAAACAGTTTTTAAGCAAGTATTTCCCTTAGTTTTTGTTTTGCTCTATGAAATTGAGATTTTGAAGTGGATTCCGAAACTTTTAAAATTTGCGAAATTTCCTCATGGTCATAGCCTTCAAACATATAAAGCGAAAAAACAATTCTATAGCCATCAGGCAATTGCATCAGTGCTTTTTGTACACGTTCCACGCTGAGTCCAGCCAACGGCACGTCATCATTCATATCAACCATTCCTTTTCCATGCGTCTGCGCATCGAACTCGTCAAAGTTGAATTTTTTTCTTTGTAAAAAATTAATGCAATTGTTGATAACGATGCGTTTCATCCATGCACCGATGCTGGATTGAAACTCAAATGTATGTAGCTTAGAAAAAATATCTATAAACGCATTTTGCAAAACATCTTCAGAATCCGAAGCATTTTTCAACATCCGCAGACAAATGTTGTACATTGCTTTTGAATACAAACGATACAATTCAAATTGCGCAGAACGTTCTCCTTGCATACAGGCATCAATTACGCTTTTATGTGGTTCTACGAAACTCAATGGTTTTCCTTTTTAATTTTTGTTTGTTTTATGTATAGACACGACCTTGCGGCGGCGGTTGCATGAAAGGTATGATTTTTTGAAATTTTTTTGATAAATTAAATGGTGTATAACAAATTTGCTATAGATATGCGTAGTTTAGGAGTTCTTGTAGCTTCTTTCGTGAATCGAGAGTCGGGGGGGGGGGGGGCGTG
>JAYWHK010000156.1:0-9731 GCA_043777755.1 Saprospiraceae bacterium | reverse complement strand
TATTGATATTTTATTTTTATAAAAATTATAAAAATGTTATAAAATTTTAGTGTCTAAAAAATTTATACCTAAAATTTCAAAAACTGGAACATCGAGTTTGTAATATCCAATATCTTAATCTCTAATTTCCAATCAGACAATCAATTTTTTTGCATCTTCTAAGGCATTGGCAAAAAAAGTATTTTCTGCTTCACCTTCTGCAAACTTAACATAATCAGAAATATTTAATATTTTTTCTAAATCAAACCATTGCTCTTCTAAAATTTTTTCTTTTTTACAAAAATAAATAATCTCTGAGGAAGTCATTTTTAAAGCGTCAAATTGATATTCATTTGCAAGAAATTCTCGTAAAATATAGGTCAATTCAGTACAAAAAGTCTTCTTTTCGCCTTTCTCGATGAGTTTTTTCTGTTCTAATTGTTGTAGCTTTCTTAGTGCTTTTGTTGTACTATTTTGTTCCGCTTGGTACAAAATCGCTTCTTTTCTCAACTGATTCTGTTTCCAATACATTGCATAAGCCAATGCAGCAATAGTCAATAAAACGCCAAGGATATACCATTGATAATCCGAAAAATCCTTTTTTTCAACAATAATATCTTTGATTGGAGCAAGTCCTATGCTGTCAGGAGCTACGGGATATATCGTCATTTTGATGGTATCTGAATAAATAGTATCGGTATAGTCTTTATCAACACTCAGACAGATTGGAATTGGAGGAATCACCAATTCGCCCAACTCAAAAGTCGTAATTACTGCTGAAGCTTTTCGCTTATTGGCATTGACGAACTCCAAAGGTTCTTCTGAAATCACTTCCCATTTATTTTGTTCGATTTTCTTCCAATCAATTGGCGCAATTTTGATGTGTTCACTTTCATCAATAATTAGTGTCAAAACAGTTTGGTCGCCAATAAACATGGCGGTTTTTTCAATGGCAACAGAAACTTTTGCGTTTTGTGCAGTACTCACAAAAGACAATAATTGAAAAATGAAGAAAATAAAAGAGATAAAACGCATTTGAGCTTATTTTTTCAAATTCAATTTATCCAAAGCGAGTTTGGCACGTTCAAAATTAGGAGAAAGGCGCAAAGTTTGTTCATAATCCTTTTTTGCTTCATCGCTTGCGCCCAATTGCTCATTGCTTATGCCTCTGTAAAAGAAACCCATTACAAATTGTGGATCAACATTGGTGCAAATATTAAAATTCTCTTTTGCTTCTTTTACTTTTTTCAAATCAAGATTCAAAAGCCCAATATTGTAGTAAGCATCAGCATTTTGCGCATCAAAACGAATGGCTCTTTTGTAACAATCTATTGCTTTGTCCAACTGATTTTTACTGCTAAAATAAGTCGCTTCACCAAAAATAGCAATCACATTAGAGGAGTCGATTCGCTGTGCTGTTTGAAAATATTGAAGAGCCGAAGCATCTTTTTTGTCGTTCATCAGATGACCAAGTTCAATCCAAGCATCAACATGGTCTGATTTAAGGGACGTACATTTTTTGAATGCAGCAATCGCCCTATCATTTTCGTTGAGTGCTGATAAATTTTTACCTTGCATAAAAAAACCTTCTGCACACTGCGGGTCAGCTTCCAAAATCTGTGCTGAGGTCTGAATCGAAGGCTTGTATTGTTCTACAATGTACTGAAATTCAGCGAGCTTTAGCAAAGATTGAATCCTTTTAGGATGTAAAGCAACAACTCTTTCCATGGTGCGAAGTGCCATTCGAGAATCATTTTTGTCCATATATACATCTGCCAAAATATGGTGATAATCCGCATTGGTAGAATCCATCGCAAGGGCTTTTGCCAAATCTTTGATGGCTTCATCGTAGATTTCTTCCTTGTAAAAAGCCGCAGCACGCATCGCATAAATAGATGGGTCTTTTGGATTTTCTACAATTTTTTTACTCAAATCATCAATTAAAGGATTTCCTGTAACGAGCAATTCGGTTTTTTTAGAATCATTTTTACAAGCAAAAAGAAGCATTACGCTTGTAAATAACAGTAAGGCAAATTTATTTTTCATCATTTTTTAATTATTGAGTGTTCAGCGGTAGAATTTACCGCTACGGCACAAAGCTAAAATTATTTTTTCATTCAAAAAAACTAAAAATAATCAAAAGTCAGGTTTCTGAGTGATACTAAGTACACTGTTTGAAGAGTTTGTTATTGTTTGTTATTGTTCTATTGTTTTGGTTTTCAATTAGTTAGAACTATTTCAAACAACTCCAAACGTTAAATAACTAAAAAAACGATGTACTAAGTAGTAATGTCTAAACAAACAGAGTTATAAAATTTCGTAATCTATTGATAATCAAAACACTAACGACTTTCGGACTTACGACTTATTGACTTACGACCACTTAAATTTACAAGGTTTTCTCAATTTCGTATTTATTTCTATCCACATTTTGGCGGGCAATTAATTCTGCCAAAAAACCAGCTAAAAAAAGCTGTGTTCCAATAATCATTGTTGTCAAAGAAATGTAAAACCAAGCATTTGTTACGACCAAAGGTTGTTTTATACCATTATACAAGCTCCACATTTTATTAAAACCCAAGTAACCTGCTGAAAAAAGCCCTACAAAAAACATCAATGTGCCAATCGTTCCGAACAAGTGCATCGGGCGTTTTCCGAAACGACCTACAAAAGTGATAGACAACAAATCCAATAATCCAAAAACAAAACGCTCCAAACCAAACTTTGTAACGCCATATTTTCGAGCTTGGTGCTGTACAACTTTCTCTCCAATGCGTCCAAAACCTGCCCATTTTGCAATAACAGGAATATAACGGTGCATTTCGCCATAGATTTCGATGGATTTGACCACTTCTTTTTTGTAGGCTTTTAATCCACAATTAAAATCATGTAGATTGTCAATTCCGCTTAACTTACGAGTTGCCCAGTTGTAGATTTTAGTAGGAATCGTCTTGGAAAGCGGGTCGAAACGTTTTTGTTTCCAGCCACTTACCAAATGATAATTTTCTTCCGTAACCATTCTATACAATTCAGGAATTTCGTCAGGACTATCCTGCAAATCAGCGTCCATCGTAATCACCACATCTCCTTTGACTGCTTCAAAAGCGGTATGTAAACCAGCTGATTTTCCATAATTTCGCCGAAATTTTATACCTCGAAGATTTGGATTTTCTGCCGCCAATCGCTCAATGACTGCCCAAGAATTGTCTGTACTACCATCGTCCACCAACACCACTTCATAAGAAAAATGATTGGCTTGCATAACACGGTCAATCCACGCCATTAATTCTGGCAAAGATTCTTCTTCATTGTATAAAGGTATGGCAACTGAAATATTCATATTTTTCTAATTTTTAAGTATCTAACATTTTCCACGCTGCTATAAAATGACAAATTGTACCAAACAAAACAAAAATATGCCAAACAGTATGGGCGTATTTTTTTTCGTCCCAACGGTAAAAGAAAACACCAAAAGTATAACTTAATCCGCCAGTCAAAATCCATTTAAAAATCTCCAAAGGCATATTTTGGTAAAAAGGTTCGATTAAAAAAACAACCGACCAACCCAAAAAAACATACAAAACAATAGATGCTTTTTCGTATTTTCCTGTAAAAAATAACTTTAATATTGCGCCAATAATGATAATCGTCCATTGCGCTAAAAGAAACGTTTTTGCCGTTTCTGCATCACAGTAAAACTGTACGAATGGCGCATAAGACCCTCCTTGTAAAAAGAAAATACTGACGTGATCCCAGATATTGAGCTTTTTTTTCAACGTTTTGCGCTGCACAGCATGATAGAGCGTCGAAGAGGTATAAACCATCAACATTCCAAAACCGAAAAGACACATTGCCCAATATTGTAGTTCGCTGGCTTGTGCAGCTGTTTTTTTTAATAAAAAAGGCATTGCAACAAGCGTAAATACAATACCCAATCCATGCGTAATGCCGTTGGCTATTTCTTCTTCAAAAGTTTGACTGCGGCTTTTCATTGAGAATGTTCTTTTATTTTCATGCAAAAGTAAGACATCAAAGCCATTTTTTCAAAGAAAATGAAAAATTAATGCAGTGATTTTTTAAGCAAACACAACCCTTTCCACGATTATTCCTTACATTTGCAGCAACTAGATGTAAGGGCGACTTTCCTGAAGGGACTCCTTTTGAGTAGTCGCACCTCCTACGCTTGCCAACGTATCGTGTGCGACTAAAGTCGCCCCTACAGTTTCACGAAAATTTTAAAAGAACTCTTTATTTTTTATGAAAAAAATATTTTTTTTATTTGCTACTTTAATTTTTCTTTTTTCTTGTAAAAACGAAACGAAACCAAAAGAAGAAATTAACATTACTTCTGCTGCGCCCGTTGAAAAAACACAAGGCATCGCCACTACATACACCGTTAAAAGTGCTGAAAGTAAAATCTTCTGGACAGGTTCAAAAATCACGACAAAACATACAGGAACTTTGCAAATTTCGGAAGGACGACTCAACGTTGTAGATGGAAATATTACCACTGGAGATTTTGACATAAGCCTAAAATCACTCTTGGTTGGTGACCTAAAAGGACAAGAAAAAACAGACTTGGAAGAACATCTTTTGGCAAGTGATTTTTTTGATGTAGAGAAGTTTTCTATCGCTCGTTTTGTTGTAACTAAGGTGGAAAAAATCGAAAATCAAGCCAATGCAACACACCGTATATCTGGCGATTTGACCATAAAAGATGCGACAAAACCTGTATCTTTTTTAGCGCAAATCAGTATTGAAAACGATAAAATAAAAGCTGTTTCGCAAGATTTTAGCATCAATAGAACACAGTGGAATATGACTTATAAATCTACGGTTCTGGACGTTGCGCTTGACAAAGCCATCAAAAATGAAATAGGTTTGAAAGTAGAATTACTTGCTGAAAAGAAATAAAAAAAGCCTTGGATAGGGGGCATTCCAAGGCTTGTATGTTTAACTCTATTCCTGTGAGTATATGATACAGAATTAGGTACAAATTAAATGCCAAATTTTCTTAATTTGTTAGTCAATGCAATACAACAATATATATGTAGGAAAAATATTAAACTGTACGCCATTTTTTTTGTCTGACAACAAAATTGAGCATATTAGTTATGATAGTCGTAGCATCAGCTTTCCTGATACTACGATTTTTTTCGCTTTGAAGAATCGCTTAAATGGTCACGATTTTGTCCAAGATGCCTACGAAAAAGGTGTCCGCAGCTTTGTAGTAGAAATTGGTTTTGATGAAAAAAAATTTCCAAAAGCAAGTTTTTTTCAAGTAAAAAATACGCTCGAAGCCTTACAGACTTTGGCAAAATACCACCGTTCTCAGTTCGCTTTGCCTATCATCGGAATCACGGGTTCTAATGGCAAAACCATTGTAAAAGATTGGCTCGCACAACTGCTCGACGATTCGTTTTTTCTTGTAAAAAATCCGAGGAGTTACAACTCTCAATTGGGTGTTGCGCTGTCGGTTTTGGGCATCGAAAAAACACATACTTTGGGTATTTTTGAAGCTGGAATTTCTCAAAAAAAAGAAATGAAAAACCTTGAAGCGATGATTAAACCCAGCATTGGTATTTTGACCAATATTGGTGATGCGCACAACGAAGGTTTTTTGAATGAATCTGAAAAAATCCAAGAAAAAATCCAACTTTTTGAATCCTGTGAAACAGTTATTTGCAATGAAAAATTCGTTTCTTTTTTTGAGAAAAATAATTTTAAAGGAAAAATCTGTTCTTGGAACATAGAAAAAATAGAAAGGATAAGCAATTTTGAAACAAAGGTGATTTTCTTTTTTCAAGAAAAAAAAGAAAATTTTATTGTTCCGTTCAGTGAATATCCAAGTGTGGAAAACGTTGTAACTTGTTGTTGTACAATGCTTTGTATGGATTTTGATATAAAAACAATTGCCAAGCGAATTGCCAAATTACAAGCCGTCGCATTGCGTATGGAAATCAAGGCAGGTGTGAACAATTGCTTGATTATCAATGATTCGTACAGTGCGGATTTGACTTCGCTGGCGTACAGTTTGGATTTTTTAGAACAGCAAGCAAAAGGTAAAAAGACCCTTATTCTTTCTGATATTTTTCAAAGCGGTTTGGGCGATGTTCAGTTGGCTGAAAAAATTTCAGCCTTGCTAACGCTAAAAAAAATAAACCGTTTGATTTGTATTGGCGAAAAAAAATACGATGCTATTCTTCCTACTATTCCAAAACAATTTTTTGCATCGACCAATGATTTTTTACAAAAAGTAAAATACAGCGATTTTCAGCAAGAAACCATTTTGCTCAAAGGCGCACGGGTTTTTGAATTTGAACGAATCGCTGAATTTTTAGCACAAAAAGCACATCGAACTGTCCTCGAAATCAATTTAGATGCTTTGCGGCACAACCTTGCTGTATATAGTCGTTTGTTGCAAGCGAATGTCAAAACGTTGGTAATGGTCAAGGCTTCGGCTTATGGAAGTGGAAGCGCAGAAGTTGCAAAACTCCTTGAATATCAACGAGTTGATTATTTGGGCGTTGCTTATACAGACGAAGGTGTTGCGTTGCGCAAAGAAGGTGTGAAGTTGCCAATCTTGGTTTTGAATCCCGAAGAATCGTCGTTTTCCGCCTTATTGCGTTACGATTTAGAACCAGAAATTTATTGTTTTTCGCAATTGGAACGTTTTTTATTGTTTTTTAAAAATGAAGAAAAAAAATGCGCCATACACCTCAAATTAGATACAGGAATGCATCGTTTGGGTTTTGAAATGGAAGACATAGAGCGTTTGTTGCCAATTTTAAAAGCAGAAAAAAATATTGTCGTAAAGTCTGTTTTTTCGCACCTTGCAGGAAGCGAAGCGGACGAACACGATGTTTTTACCCATCGTCAGGCACAACTTTTTTCGGATATGAACGAAAAAATTAGTATGGGTTTGGGTTATCAACCTATCCGTCACATTTGCAATACGGGCGGCATCGCTCGTTTTCCACAATATCATTTTGATATGGTGCGTTTGGGCATTGGGATTTACGGGATTGACAGTTCGCAAGCCTTACAAAAAGACCTTCAAGTGGTTACGACATTGAAAGCTACTATTTCTCAGGTAAAAAAAATACCAAAAGGCGAAACTGTTGGTTACAGTCGCAAAGGTTTGGCAGATAGGGATTTATGTATTGCAACAATTAGTATTGGTTATGCTGATGGTCTGTTGCGAGCGGCAGGAAATGGACGCTTTTCGGTCAGTGTCAATGGGCAATTAGCCCCTATTATTGGCAATGTCTGTATGGACATGACGATGATAGATATTACTGATTTAAATGATGTTAAAGAAGGTGACGAGGTTATCATTTTTGGTGATTCTCCGAGTGTAGGAGATTTGGCAAAAGCTACACAAACCATTGCTTATGAGGTATTTACGAATGTATCAGATAGGGTGAAAAGGGTTTATTTTAGAGCGTAAAATATTAAAATTCGCACGTTTAACTTGGTTTCAGAATGACAAAATTTTTACTTATTTTTTCGTTAGTTCTTTTTTTTAGTTGTGTAAACGAAAAAAAACCTTCCAATAATTTTTTTGTAAAAAAAGAAAATATTGATAGCATAGGTTTATACAATTTGGATTCTTTACAAGAACTCAGCATTATTGGAGAGATTACCGCAACGCCAATGAATAAGTTTAATATCTACATTTTAAAAAGAACTCATAATCTTTTATTTTTTAAAAACGTCTTTATTAACAAGGATAGTTCTATATCGTGTGAGTTACACGAACAAGTAATTAGGAGAAAACTAAGCAACAAAAATATAAAAAAAGTTACCCCTTCCACTTATTTTATCAACCGAAAAGAATATATTTTCAAACCCAAACTGATTTCTTTTAAAGATTCTTTTTTATTCAATTTTTTATCAAAATCATTATTAGATTATACTCAAGACAATAAAAAAATTGAATATTGTAAAGACTTTGATGGGAATGGTACTTTTTTTGTAAAAAGAGTTGATAATCAAGGAGTTATTTATTTTTATAATCTTACGCCTTACTTAGAATGTAACAACAAAGAAGTGCTTCAAGTGTATAATTGCTTGAAAAAATTTGCTTTTAATGAATCTGGGTATTGAGTAAGTCGTCGCAAGTAAATAATTCACGCAAAGCTCGATGGCATAAAATGCGTTCATCGCAAGTATTGAGTCTTTTAACTCATTGATTTACAATATTTTATAGTATTTTGAAACGTCGATTATTTCACTCGAAGTGCTTATTTTGACTTTTTAATTAAAATCCTGTTAGCGTTTTATGCAAAGCAGCGAAACATTTGTTTAAAACGTTGTATTGTAAAATATAATTATACGATTATGAAAAAATTATTCTATTTATTCTTTTTTTTATCTATCTTTATTACGTTGCAATGCAAGAAAGATGATACCAATATTACTACGCCTTTTGATGAAGGTGCAACGACAAGCAAGGAAGATATTTGGGTGAAAATCATTTATGACGGCGGTGGCGCAATTGAAAATGCTGTTGTCTCAATCGGTAATCAAACAGCAGCTACTAATGTGTATGGTTACGCATTTTTCAAGAACGTAACTGTATCAAGTGCAAAGAGCAAATTACATTTTTTATAAGAGTAATTTGAAGCGAATTTATCCAAAACAGGGCGGCATAACTTTTCAATTGCTTTCTCCTTACAATGCGAAAACAACAGGCTTGGTAACAGCGACGAATGGCGGTAAAATTTCAAATTCAGACGAAGGTTGGGAAGTCAATTTTCCAGCTAATGCTTTTGTTGATGAAAATGGAAAAGCCGTTACAGGCGCAGCTATTGATGTCAAAACCTATTATTATAACCCAAGATCAGCTAACTTAGGTTGGACAATGCCAGGCGATTTGAGAGCCTACCGCAGCGATGGAACTCCTTGTATATTGGGTACTTATGGAATGTTAGATGTTGAAATCTTTGATAAACTTACTCAAAAACAAGTGTTTCTGAAAAAAGAAATAACAGCAACAATAAAGCTACCCATCCATAAATCGCAACTCGCTGATGCGCCAAAACAAATTCCTCAATGGTATTTTGATGAAAAAGAAGCAGTCTGGCAAGAAGATGGAATCGCTACCAAGCAAGGCGATTTTTACGAAATGAAAGTGTCACATTTTACTAGATGGAATTGTGATCAACCTTTTAACCCAGGATATTGGTTAGAAGGAAGAATCGTAAGTGACGAAGGTACATCAATATCTAATATTGTTTTAGATATTGCTTTTGATAATTTTGATATACCCGTTTATGTTGGAAATGATGGTTATTTCAAAACATTAGTTCCTCCTAACAAAAAACTCACATTAATCTCTGCATATCCACAAAATACTTGCCTTACAGTACAAAACCCTATTAACATTGGGGTTTTAAATGCTGATAAAGATCTTGGAAATATAACTTTAAAACTTGATTCTAAATTGGTTACTGTAAAAGGTACAGTGGTAGATTGTAATAATAAGCCTTTAAAAAATATTATTTGTGGGATAAACAATACCATTTCTGATGAGAATGGAAATTTTCAAAGTACATTTTGTCCTCTGAACTTAAATTTTAAATATTTGTATCTTTATGATTTAACATCAAAGACTTTTCTTGAAAAAGAATTGAGTACACCAATTAAGGCTAATACTCGATGTTCCAGTTTTTGAAATTTTAGGTATAATTTTTTTGGATACTAAAATTTTATAATTTTTTATGATTTTTATAAAAATAAAAAATTGA
>JAYWHK010000155.1:0-63584 GCA_043777755.1 Saprospiraceae bacterium | reverse complement strand
AAAATAAAATATCAATATTTTATTATAAAAACAAATATTGTTTTTCATATTTTTTAAAAATGTTCTGTTTTTAGAAAACTGGAACATCGAGTATATACAAAGATAAGCGTTTTTTTCAAATATACAGTTTTTTAGCTTTAAATTTGCTTTTTCTAAATGTAAAATTCAGCAAAAAAGTAAAAACTATGCAGAAAAAACTCCTTTTTACGGTAACAACAGACTTGAACCACGACCAACGTATGATTCGGATTTGTACGAGTTTGGCAGCTGCGGGCTACGATGTGACGCTTGTTGGACGAATCTTGCCTTCGTCACAAGTGCTTAAAAATCAACCTTTTACACAAAAAAGATTAAGTTGTTTTTTTCATAAAGGAAAATTTTTTTACTTAGAATACAACCTACGCTTGCTTTTTTTTCTATTGTTCAAAAAGTTTGATGTCATAACTGCCATAGATTTGGACACGATTCTTCCTTGTTTTTTGATAGGAAAACTCAAACACAAACCTATAGTATATGATGCACATGAATATTTCACCGAAGTTCCAGAAGTTTTTAATCGTCCTACGACGAAAAAGATTTGGGAAGCAGTAGCTGATTTTTGTATTCCGAGAATTAAGTATTGTTATACAGTGGGCGATGGTTTGGCAGGTATCTTTTCTGAACGATATGGCGTATCTTTTGAAGTGATTAGGAATATTTCTGTTGAGAAAAAAGCTGCTGAAGTAAAAGAAGCGTTACCCAATCGTAAAATTATTTTGTATCAAGGCGCACTCAATGAGGGTCGTTGTATAGAGCATTACATTGAAGCGATGAAATACATCGAAAATGCAGAATTGCATTTGGCTGGTGATGGCGATTTAAAAGATTTTTTAAAGAAAATTGTAGAAAAAAATCAGCTTGAAAACAAGGTCAAATTCCTCGGAAAACTCGCTCCTGATGCACTGAACAAAACAACCGAAGGTGCATACATCGGTTTGAATCTTTTAGAAAATAAAGGACTGAGCTATTATTATTCGTTGGCAAATAAAACTTTTGACTACATTCAAGCAAGTGTCCCTGCTTTGCATCCTGATTTTCCAGAGTATCAAGCGATTGTTAAAAATTACGAAATTGGTGTGCTGGTTTCGAGTAATACAATTCAAGATATTGCAAAAAACATTAACTTATTATTGCATGATACTGAATTTTATAATCATTTGAAAATGGAATGTGACAGAGCAAAAGAAAAATACATTTGGAAAAATGAAGAAAAAAAATTAATTATTTTTTATCAAAAAATCTCATAAAACATTATAAATCAATAATATATTATAAAAAATAATTTAATTAATAACAAAATAATTCAAAGATAAAATTGCACAATTGATACAAAATGCCTACCTTTGTTGTGACAAAAAAGCGTAAAGGTAACGAGAAAACATTTATCATCAAAAAAATTAAGTCAATCCTATTCTATCTCCCTCCAATTCGATAGTGTGACTTTTTTTCTTTTTGACGTAAAATAGCTTTACGAAAACGGTAAATACATTTTAGAGAGAACCCTACATTTCCAATTTTAGACTATTCAGCCAAGTTAATTTTTTTTGATAAAAAAACACTACACACAAAGTGGTCAATGACCGCTAATAAAATTTATTTGTACATACTTAAACAACTACACACACTATGAAGTCACTTATTACACTATTGACAGTGTTATTTAGCGTTTCTTTTATGCAAGCGCAAATCTCAACCTCAACACCAGGGAGAACCAATTTAAATTCTAACAATGTCAAGCACAATGGCTTAGAAGTTGGTCTTTTGGGTGGAACAATGTTTTACACAGGCGATACGCACTGTGAAAAATTCTTTTTGAAGCAAACTAATTTTGGAGGAGGTGCTTTTCTTCGCTACCATTTTACAGACAAACTTTCTACCCGTTTGAATCTGATTGCAGGTCAAATCAAAGGTGATGACCGCAATTATCCAAATGATGCTCACTTAGCTCGTAGTTTTAGCTTTACCAACAATATTTTTGATGTAAATGCTGTTTTGGAATGGGAACCGTTGGCAGGAAAGCGTTATGGCGCAGCCAATGCCTTCAAAAGAATCCTTTCTCCTTACTTAAATCTTGGTATTGGTTTCGTATCTGGTAAACCAACCGTAAATTACAACGAAGCTAACAATATTGCAATTAGTAACCTTATTGCGCTTGATAAAGCAAATACTAAAAGTACCTTTATCAGTGTTCCTTTTGGTGCTGGATTGCGTTATGACCTAAGCCGTCGTTTGACTATTGGCTTAGAAGGTATTATGAGAGCTCCATTTACGGATTACTTAGATGGCATAAGCCAATCTGCAAGTCCTGAAAAACGTGACTGGTATTACACTGGTATGTTGAATTTGGGCTACAAATTTAACTATAGCCGTGATGGTGACAAAGATGGTATCGAAGATTCTGCCGATGCTTGTCCTGATGTAATGGGTATTCCTTCTGCAAAAGGTTGTCCTGACCGTGATGGCGATGGTATTATTGACGATAAAGATTTATGTCCATCAGAAGCAGGTATTGCTTCATTGGGTGGTTGTCCTGACCGTGACCGTGATGGCGTTGCTGACAAAGACGATGCTTGTCCTGATACAGCTGGCGAAGTAGCTTACAATGGTTGTCCTGACCGTGATGGTGATGGTATTATTGACGGTAAAGATGATTGTCCTGACAACAAAGGTACGATTGCTTTCAATGGTTGTCCTGATTCTGATGGTGATGGCATTGCAGACAAATATGATTCTTGTCCTAACGAAAGAGGTTCAAAAGCAGACAAAGGTTGTCCGCCACCACCGCCACCTGCACCAGTTGTGGAGCAAACTTCGGTAACTTCAACTTCTTCAACTTCATCTTCAACTACTCAAAAAACAGTTGTTACCAATGATGGTTTGGAGATTTCTCCTGACGCAGTAGTTGTAGGAACATTTGTGGACAATGCTTCTGTTGTAAAAGCAACTGATATTTATGAAAACTCTGGTAGAGTTGTTGTATCTCAGGGAACATCAGAAATTCCAAGCAATGCTGTTTATAAAGGTGACATCAATTCTGGTTCAAGTGTAACAAGTACTTCAATCTCTTCGGAAGACACAGCTGTTTTTGACGAAGCATTGTATGGTATTGAGTTTGAAACAGGTAGTGCTGTTATCAAATCAAGCTCTTACGGCATTTTGAATAGAGTATCTTCTGTAATGAGCCGTAGAAGTGGTTTTAGTTTTGAAATCTCTGGTCACACAGACAATGTAGGTGGCGAAGACGCTAACTTGCGTTTGTCACAAGCTCGTGCGCAATCTGTTTATGCTTATTTGGTAAAAAAAGGTATTGCAGGAAGCCGTTTGACAGCTCGTGGTTATGGTTCTACGAATCCTGTTGCGGACAATGGTTCGGCAGCTGGTCGTTCTAAAAACCGCCGTGTACAGTTCAATGTTAATTAAATCGTAAGTCAGTAAGTCACGCAAAGCGTGATGGTGTAAAATACAAATCACTGACTTAACAATTTTTACAATAGAAAAAAGCCTTGTAGCGTAATGTTACAAGGCTTTTTTTAATGAAAAATTTATCCGCCCATCCAATTTTTAAAATCATGAACTCGTTCTCTTGACACAAAAACCTCTTCTTTGAAAGTCGGTAAAAGGTCTAATTTGAGTCGTCCATTAAAATGTGTATGAATTTTCACAACAGATTGAATGGCGATGATTTGTTTGCGGCTGATGCGAAAAAAAGTATTCGGAGCAAGCAAATGTTCCAATTCCTCTAAGGTGTTTTCAACGATAAGTTTTTTACCTTGATGCGTAACCAATTGACAAACAGAGTTTTCTGAAAAAAAATAAGCGATTTCATTGGCTTCTACAGCAATCAAACTATGCCCTGTTTTTATCAAAAAACGGGTTTTGTACGTTTTAGGTGCTTGGATTTGAGATAAAATATTTTGAAAAACGCTATTGCCCAACATTGGATTTTGACGTTGCTCTAAACGCTGCATGGCTACTGCCAAATCTGCTGCTTCAAAAGGTTTGAGCAAATAATCAATGGCATTGACTTTGAACGCTTTGACTGCATATTGGTCAAATGCTGTACAAAAAACCACAGGCGCAGTAACCTCAACCGCTTGAAAAATATCAAAGCTCAGTCCATCAGCAATCTGAATGTCCATAAATATGGCATCAGGTGTAGGAAAAGTTTTAAGCCATTTTACGCTCGCTTCCACACTGTCCAACACATCAATGATACTAATGTTTGGATTGTACTGCAACAGCATTTTTGTGAGTTGCTTGGCAGCGGGTTGTTCGTCTTCTATTAGGAGAATTTTCATTATTTAGTTATTGGAGATTTTTATAACTATTTACCACTTTTGCAATTTTTTACCTCCGTGACCTCTGTTTCTCCGTGGTAAAAATAAAAAAATCTTCGATTTTTTCAACGCTAAATAGTTACAGATTTTTATAATAATGGCAAGCGTACACAAAATTCACGCTCTGTCTTTTCGACTTCCATTGTTTCTTTTCCCAACAAACGGTAGCGGTTTTCAATATTTCGCAAACCAACGCCCGTGCTTTCTTGG
Source organism: Saprospiraceae bacterium (assembly GCA_043777755.1). Taxonomy (GTDB): domain Bacteria; phylum Bacteroidota; class Bacteroidia; order Chitinophagales; family Saprospiraceae; genus CANHEE01. The sequence goes on along the minus strand of JAYWHK010000155.1, from coordinate 58,998 downwards.
TTTTGATTTTTTAATTGCAAATTATTTTTTACCAAAAGAAAGTCGTTGTTGATTAAAATATTGATTGTCAGTGGTTTATCATTTGAAATAATGTTGTGTTTGATACAGTTTTCGAGTAAGAGTTGTAAAGAAAATGGAACAATCAAACAGTCTTCACAAGTATTTTTGTTGTCAATTTCGATGTGGAGATTATCGCCAAAACGCTCTTTTAACAAAAAAGTATAAGACCTCACAAAATCCATTTCTTGCTTTAGCGGAACAATTTTTTCATTTTCTGTTTCTAAAAAATAACGGTATATTTTCGCCAATTGTTGTACAAAATTAACTGAGCGTTGCGTGTCTTCTGGAATCAAATGAATCAGCGTATTGAGCGAATTGAATAAAAAATGTGGATTTACTTGGCTTTTTAGTCCTTCCAATTGTGAATTGAGGTGTTCTTTTTCCAATTTTTCTTTTTCTAACTCGCTCGTTTCCCAAAAATTAAAATTTCTAATGCTTTCATAAATAGAGGCAATAGCAAAGTGCATCGTCACGTTAGCAGCATAAATCTGTAACATGGTTGGTCGTAATTTCATCAATTCAGGATGCTTTCCAACACCCAATAAGGGTTCTATGACTTCGTGAACTAAGGGACATAAGAGTAAAATAATCAGTCCACAATAGATAAAAACAAATTTAAGTCGTTTTTTATTTTGTTTGATAGAAGGAAACTTTTGGTTTGCTAAAATAAAAACGTAACGGCACAAATGCCAATAAACAATTGCATAAAGTATCGAAATAAAAACCGAAATCCAGTACACATCACTGTCAAAAGGTCTATTAAAAAATACCAATGGTACAAAAATTCCAATCAAAGGAATCCCAATGATACGAAAATAAAAGTCGTCGAAGCCGATGTTGTTTTTTTGCATTGTTTTGGTTTTATTCTGCAAAAATCTATTATTTTTTTTTAAAATCAAAGAAAAAAATACTGAACGGTGAAAAAAACGCTTTGAATGGTTGTTTTTTATAACAGTAAAAATTAGGAAAATAAGAGCTGTTTTTGTAGCTTTGTGGTATGAAAGAGCGTAGAGAAAATACAGTAATACCACCCAATATATCAAAACTTCCATTTTGGGATGTAAATTTTAGTGCTATTGACTTTGAAAAAGACAAAACCTTTGTTATTGCTAAAGTAATGAATTATGGTGGATTGAGCGATTTCAAAGGCGCAATTGCGTATTATGGTAAAAAAACTATAAAAAATGAAATTATAAAAGCAACAGATTTGAGTAAAGAAACACTCAGTTTTATGTGCTTTTATTTTGACCTAAAAAAAGAAGATTTTATATGTTACAATCGCAGACAGTTGATGCCTCAACTTTGGAATTATTGAAAAATCTGATGAAACTGCCCGAATTAGAGCAATTTCATTTGGTTGGAGGAACAAACCTCTCACTTCGTTTTGGACATAGATTAAGTATTGATATTGATTTGTTCACGAATGAATCTTTTGAACCCTTGGTTTTGTTTCAATACATCAAAAATACTTTTCCTCAAGCAGAACTCAAGTCAAGTACGAGAAGTATGCTATTTTTTTACATAAATGATGTCAAAATTGATTGCGTTTTAGCCCCTTTTCCCTACTTAGAACCTATTGAAATTATTGATAACATACGTTTTGTTTCTACTCCCGATGTGATTGCTATGAAATTAGCCGCCATGTCAAGTAGAGGTGTCAAAAAAGATTTTTGGGACATAGCAGAACTACTAAATCACTACAAATTAGAAGATATGCTTTCTTTCTTTGCGACCAAATATAATGCTGCTGACCCATTTTTTGTTGTGCGTTCTTTGACTTACTTTGAAGATGCAGAACGACAAATTGATCCGCAACCATTAAAAAAAATAACTTGGACACAAGTGAAAAAGAAAGTCGAAAAAGCCGTAAAAGATTTTTTAAAATAAAAAAACCAACAAAAAAACCAACAAAAAAACGCTGTATATCACCAATATACAGCGTTTTTTCAACAATTTAAAACTGTACTCGCCACAAAATATCAGGGATGAATCCCATCTGATAAACATTGTATAAAGCATTTCTTTCCACAGAATATCGCTGCTGAAAAATATTTTTATTATTGGTAACATTCTGAAAATCTAAGAAAAACTGTTGCGAAAATTGACGTTTTGAGCTGTTGAGCGCATAACCAAATTTTACGTCCCAACGAAAATAATTGCTCAAATATTGACTAAATGCTTGATTTTCTGAGCGAATCTCTGTTTTCAATAAGGCAGAAGTTATTGTATCAATTGGCGTAAAAGGACGACCTCCTGCCAAAGTAAGTTTTGTATCAATCGTAAAAGCGTTGGTTTTGTTTTTACCAAATTTGAATTCTTTTCCACCTAAAATATTACAAACATAACGCCCTGCAAAAGCCGTATTTCGCTCCACTCCGTCACTGCCTTTGTATTTGCTATCAAAAACCGATGCACTTACAAATGTGTACCAACCTTGCGAAAAAAACTTTTCGACTGTCAATTCAATACCTTTGTTTTTACCCGTACCTTCATTGAGCAATGCGCCCGTTTGTGGAAAGGCAAAGTCAGCTCCCGTATTCAACATCGAGAATGAACTTGGCGTTTTTTGAACACCGATTTTATCCAAATATTGGTAATAAACTTCCACTTTTGTATGCCAAGCGTCACCAATTTTGGCATCATAACCAACGACAAATTGATTGCTTCTACTGAATTTCAATTTACTGTTTGAAGTATTGTAAGAACCATCAGGCTGTAATTGTTTTTGAAAAAAAACAGGTAAAGGTTGCGATTGATGGTGCAAACCATAGCCAAAATTCAATGTTTGACCTTTTCCAATTTGATAATTGACGGCAAAACGAGGTTCTAATGCAGTTTCTTTTGTCAAATTCAAATATTGTGTGTGCAAACCACCGTTCAAAGTCAAACGATTGCTTGGTTTATACTGCGTTTGAACGTAGGCCTCCGCCACGTTTGCATTGCCTTCAAAAGCTCTAAAAACAACCCAATCTGGCGTTAATTGTCGAGAATTTACCAAACTTTTTATATTCATATTTTGAAACAAAATACCTGTTCGCAATGACCAATTGGCATTGAATTTTTTGTTGTAATAACTTGACAATGAGTAAGTTGCAACGGTATCGCCTACTGCCAGGTTGTGTCGTTTTGGTTCGTTCTGAAAATCTTTGTAGGTATCAAAAACCACATTGGTATTTGCTGCCGAGATGACCGTCCGAAGATAAGAAGTATTGTTTAGAATTACGCTATGTTTCAAGCCAAGAACGCCAAATTTCGATACCGAAAACGCATCAACGTCTTTTTCTGCAAAAAAATCATTTTCATTCAATTTTTCGCCAATCAAATCAACATTGCTTAAACCTCCGATACCAAAAACAGAAATTTTACCTAATTTTGTCTGTCCAAAATCAACGTTAAAACTTAAATCTTTGTACCTCGGAACGGCAGTTGTACCAATATTCAAGCCAGCCAAATGCGCCAACTCTACAAAAGAATGACGGTAAGCAACCAAAAATGAACCTTTTTTCTTATTTATTGGCCCTTCAATCATCGCTTCCATACCGCTAAAAGCAGCGAGTTGTGCCGTTGCTTCAAATTTTTCACGATTGCCAGTTCGCAAACCAATGTCAAAAACACCAGCCAAAGCATTGCCGTATTCGGCTGGAAAAGCGGAGGTTAGAAAGTCAGAATTGCGAATCAAATTCGGATTCAATGCGCTCACGGGACCACCTGTTGTACCTAAAGTAGAGAAGTGATTCGGGCTTGGAATCGGCACGCCTTCCATGCGCCAAAGTACGCCCGTAGGTGAATTTCCACGAATTACGATGTCGTTTCGGCTGTCATTTGCCGTAGCGACACCAGCAAAATTACTTGCCAATCGGGCAACATCATTCCGTCCACCAGAAAAACGTTGGACTTGTTCCAAGTTGAATTGTTGTGCGGAAATTGTAGCTAAGTCATTGATAGCCTGTCTTTTATCTTTATCACCTTTTACAACTATTTCCTTCAACGACGTTACTGTTTCTTCCATGACCAAGTTCAATACTGTTTCTTTTCCAGCAGTAACGACAATATTGGGCAGCGTCATTGTGTTGTAACCAAAATAACTAACCGCTATATCATAGCGACCAGGTGCTACATCTTTAATGGCATAATTGCCATCAATATCGCTTTCTGAACTTAGGGGTTTTGTTACATTTTTCAAAACCACCACTACACCAACCAAAGGTTGCTCACTTTGTTTGTCAAGAATTGTTCCTCGAATAATCTGATTGATTTGTGCCTGACCTTTGCCCCAAATCAAAACAATTGTAAGTAGTACTAAAAGTATTTTTTTCATAAAATAGTTTATTTGTTTTTTATGAAACAAAGATACCTCGAGTAATGTTGGCAAACAAAGAGAATTTATTGAACGGTGGATTTATTGGGCTGAATGGTCGTGTAAAAATCTCAATGATAAACATCATTAAATTTACTTTTCCAATCTTCACTTGGTAAGATTTGCGCCAAGTGATGCTTCAAATGCTCAACATAATCAGCCATAATAAATCCCAACTCAAATGGGCCAACACCATCTATCGAAATGGTGTTTTTTAAATTTTCAGCTGCTGTATGCTTCATAATATGCTCAATATGAGCATTATAGGCTTTCCAGTTTTGAATCAGCTGTTGCCAATCATATACTTGATAGGCTTGTGCTTCGACCCAATTATTCTGGGCATAACCAACAAAATCTGTATGACTTTGCGCCATGCTTCGGACAAATTTTTGTTGGTTATTGGCAGCGGAATCTATCAAATGTCCTAAAATTTCTTTCTTAGACCATTTTTCAAAAGAAGGCTTTTGGGCAGCAATAGTTTCGCTGATTTCGTTTAATAAAGGCAACGCTTTTTGAATTGTTGCGTTTAATTCTTTTGCAATTTCTATACTCATAATGATGATTAAAAATATTGTAAGACTTAGGTAGCATGAGCTTTAGCTCGTGACAGAACATATTTTGCCGTTTCAACATTAGAACGTACGATTTTCAACGAGCTAAAGCTCATTTTACCTATATAATACAAAAACTATGAAAAAACAAGTATTCTACCTCGCTACAGCATTTTTTATGCTATTTTCTATTGATTTATCAGCACAAGACCAAGCGGAAACACCTGAAAAACGAGAAATTGGGCTTGCCAATGTCAGTTTAAATGGTGCTTCGTTGGTGTATAAAAAGGAAATCAAAGACAATATTTACCGCAGATTTTCATTTGCTTTGCTGAATATTTCTTACAATCAAGTGCCAAAAGCAAGCCAAAACAGTGCCGATATAGGCTTTCGTTTTGGCAGAGAAAAAAGAAAACCCATAAAAGGAAAATTTCGCCTTTCTCATGGACTTCAATATGATTTGAGTGCCAATTTTTTCAAAAATACGGTTGATAATTCTTCTTTAAAAATCAGCAACGAGGATTTTAAAATCAATCTTGGCATCGCTTATTTGTTGGGCTTCAATTATCTTATCAATGAAAATTTTTATTTTGGCATCGAAACAACGCCTACGCTTTCGAGTGGTTATTTTTTCAAAAAAACACCAGAACGCATTGTTTATCAAGGATTTAGCAATATTAGCCTATTGGCGAGCAATAATGTTCGCCTGACAGCTTTATATTGTTTTTGAGAAAATCTATAATTTCGCCAACGAATCCTTTTTTTATATCGTCATATACTTACTGTAAAATTTTACAGTAAGATATTTTTCACAGCATTAAAAAAACTACTCAAAAATTAGTTATGAAAAAAACACTTTTATCAACCATTTTTGCTTTTTGTACCCTTCTTATTTTTGCACAAGAACAAACCCAAAGTCCTAAAAAACGAGAAATTGGACTTACAGGAGTAAGTTTCTCGGGCGGTGCTTTTGTCATAAAAAAAGAAATCAAAGAGAATAGTTATCAAAGAGTCTCTTTTAATTTGGGGAATTTTAATTTTAATAAAGGGCAAACTCTAAAACAAACTGACATAGATTTTGGAATTTTATGGGGAAAAGAAAAAAGAAAAAATCTGGTTTCTCAATTAAACTTTATTCATGGTTTTCAATATGGGGTCAATAGTCGTTTTGACAACGATAAAAGTACAAAAAGCGTGTCTTTTGATTTTGTGGATACAAGAATTAATATTCAGGCAGAGCTTGGATATTTAATTGGCTTCATTTACCATCTAAATGAAAAAATCTATATTGGTGTAGAAAGCATCCCAAAAGTTGGTGCAGGCTTTAGTTATCATAAAAATAATGATAAAAAAATTATTGTATCATTTGATAATATAAGAATACAAAGTAGCGGTTATTTTCAGCTAACCGCAGTGTACAAATTATAAATCAATACAATTTTTCCAAAACTAGCTTAAATTTATCTGTAATAATTCGACGACGAATTTTGAGTGTTGGCGTGAGTTCATCAGTGCCAACGCTCCATTCTTCGTAGCAAAGATGGAAATTTTTTACGTGTTCAAAAGGTTCTAAATTTTCGTTGAGTTGTGCGATGAGTTTTTTATAAAATTGTTCTACTTTTGGGTTAATGACCATGAATTGCGGTGCAGTCCAATGTACTTTATTGGCTTCACACCATTCTTTCAAAACGCCAAAACTAGGAACAATCAATGCAACGACATGAGGTTTTCCTAAACCAAAAACCATACATTGGTCAATAAAAACAGCTGTTTTTAGTTGATTTTCAATGACTTGTGGTGAAATAAATTTTCCCGTAGAGGTTTTGAAAAAGTCCCGTTTTCTATCCGTGATTTTTAAAAAATGCTTGTGGACAAAATGTCCAATATCACCTGTTTTGTACCAACCATCTTCTGTAAAAACCTCCGCTGTTTCTTCTATTTTATTAAAATAACCCATCATTACGTTTGGTCCTTTTACTAAAATCTCTCCTTCTGCATTGCCATAATCTTCGTTGATGTCAATTTTTATTTCGACACCAGGCACTGCCATACCGACCGTCCCGAACAAACTTCCACCTGGCTCAAAACGGTTAAAAGCCACAACAGGCGAAGTTTCCGTAGCTCCATAACCTTCTCGAATTGGGATTTTTGCCGCTGAAAAAAGACGAGATAAACGTGGTTGCAACGCTGCCGCACCAACCATAATACCTTTGACTCGTCCGCCCAAAGATTTTCTCCAAACCCGATACACCAAAATATCTGCAAAAAAACGGCGGCATTGCTTGAAAACATCTTCTTTGTGTCGCCCTTCAAAATCTTCACCAACACGCAGCGCAAAATCTATCAACCAACGAGTAACAAAATTGCTTTTTTCTCTCCGTTCAATGATTTTATCATACATTTTTTCCAAAACACGGGGAACAGCACTCCAGTAATGCGGACGGGCAGATTTTAAGCAAACCTCTAAGTGTTCAATGCCGCCTGTGTAGTGAATATTTGCACCAATCGCCATGTACGCAAAGGTAATTGTCCGTTCAAAAATATGGCTCAATGGCAAAAAACTCAATGTGGTTTTTCCGTGCATAAAAGGGACTAAAGGCAAAATAGATTTGATATTACTGACCAGATTATAATGGGAAAGCATAACGCCTTTCGGTTCGCCTGATGTTCCAGAGGTATAGATAATGGTTGCCAAATCTTCTGGTTTTATACTTTTTTTCAAAAAAGCAATTGACTTTTTTTCTTCTTCGCTTGCTTCAAAAACAAAGTTATAAAAATCATTTTGCAATATAAATACTTGAAAATCATGCTGTTGCAAATATTCATAACCTTCAAAATCATTTTTTGCATGAAAAAAAAGATGCCTACATTGGCTTTCTTCCAAAATATATTCCATTTGATATTTGACAACACCTGCCAAAATAGGAACGACAATCACGCCGATTTGCTGCGCTGCAAAATCCAGTATATTCCAATACGGACTGCCCGTTTTTCCAATCAAAGCAATTTTGTCACCTTTTTTCAAACCCATTCGGAGCAAGCCGACACTAATTTTTTCAATTTTTTCAAGGACTTGATTCGTGGAAAAAGTTGTCCAGTTCTCGTGCGCATACATCGCTAACGCTACCTCTTGTGGATAACGAAATGCTTGAAAATCAATAATGTCAAAAACTCGTGTGAAATCCATATCAAAATCTTTTTATTTTTCGGAAATATTCGTAAAATTGTAACTATTTAGCATTACAGAAAAATCGAAGATTTTTATTCTTTACCACGGAGAAACGGAGGTCACAGAGTCAAAAAAATAGCCGAAGGCTAATTTTTTTTCAAGCTCTGTGTTCTCCGTTTCTCCGTGGTGGAAAGTTGCAAAGGTGGTAAATAGTTACGTGAAATTAAAATTTTTTTTGAAAAATCCAAAATTAATATTCATTGCAAACGCTTGATGTTCAGTATTTTGCGTAAATACAAAATACTGAACACCAAGCGTTTGCAATATCCTTAATATCTAATATCCGTTGTGTATATAGACAAAAAAATAGCTGTTTCAAACTTGAAACAACTATTTTTTATTATTTGAATTTTATCCATTCAACTTCAAGACATCTAAAAATGCTTTTTGAGGAACTTCTACGTTACCAATCTGGCGCATTTTCTTCTTTCCTTCTTTTTGCTTTTCTAATAATTTACGCTTACGAGAAATATCGCCACCATAACATTTGGCAGTAACATCTTTACGGAGTGCCGAAATCGTTTCACGAGCAATGATTTTTGCACCAATCGCACCTTGAATTGCAATAACGAATTGCTGACGTGGCAACAATTCTTTTAATTTTGCACACATTTTACGCCCCAAAGCTTCTGCTTTTGAACGGTGAACAAGTGCCGAAAGTGCATCTACATTGTCGCCATTGAGTTTGATGTCCAAACGAACCAAATCTGCTATACGGTAATCCAAAGGTTGATAATCAAATGACGCATAACCACGAGAAATAGATTTCAAACGGTCATAAAAGTCAAATACAATCTCCGCCAAAGGCATTTCAAAACTCAACTCTACACGGCTTGTCGAAATGTAACTTTGCTTGGTCAAAAAACCTCTTTTGTCCATACAAAGCTCCATAATTCCACCAATATATTCTGGCTTCGTGATGATTTGCGCACGGATAAATGGTTCTTCTACGTATTCTAAAGCATTCAAATCTGGTAAATCGTTTGGTGTATTGACCACAAAACGCTCGCTGCCTTTTATTTGTGTTTTTGCAAAATAACTTACGTTTGGTACTGTTGTGATTACTTCTTGATTAAATTCACGGGACAAACGCTCTTGGATAATCTCCAAGTGCAACATTCCCAAAAATCCGCAACGGAAACCAAATCCTAAGGCTACTGAACTCTCTGGCTCAAAAGTCAAAGACGCATCGTTGAGTTGGAGTTTTTCCAAGCTATCTCTCAAATCTTCAAAATCATCATTGTCAATCGGATAAATACCAGCGAAGACCATCGGTTTTACTTCTTCAAAACCATGGATTGGTTCGCCAACGTTGGCAACAGTTGTAATCGTATCACCAACTTTTACTTCTTTTGCATTTTTTATTCCAGAAATAATATAACCTACATTTCCTGCCGAAATTTCTTGTTTTGGCGACAATTCTATTTCCAAAACACCAATTTCAAGAGCATCGTATTGCTTTCCAGTAGCGATAAATCTAATTTTTTCACCTTTTTTAATTGTTCCATTCAGCATTTTATAGTAAGCAATAATACCTCTAAACGGATTGAAGACAGAGTCAAAAATTAAGGCTTGAGTTGGTGCAGCAGGGTCGCCTTTTGGCGAAGGAACACGCTTGATAACTTCTTCCAAAATCGCAGGAACACCTTGACCTGTTTTACCACTTGCCAACAAAATATCTTCTTTTTTACAACCAATAATTTCGATGATTTGCTCGCTTACTTCGTCAATCATTGCGCTATCCATGTCAATTTTATTCAGAACAGGAATGATTTCCAAATCGTGTTCGATTGCCATGTATAGATTGCTAATCGTCTGAGCTTGAATACCTTGTGTCGCATCAACAATCAAAAGCGCACCTTCGCAAGCTGCAATAGAACGAGAAACTTCATAAGAAAAATCAACGTGACCTGGCGTATCAATCATATTTAAGGTATAATCTTGACCATCAGATCCTTTGTAGTACATTTGAATAGCATGACTCTTGATGGTAATACCTCGCTCACGCTCCAAGTCCATGTTGTCAAGAATTTGCGCCTTCATTTCACGCTCTTTTACAGACTTTGTTGTTTCCAATAAGCGGTCAGAAAGCGTACTTTTTCCGTGGTCAATATGTGCAATAACACAGAAATTTCTTATATTTTTCATCATAATTTTTAAAAAATCGTAGTCGTAAAAAGCAAGTAAAAATATCACTCGCCCTAAAAATGCGGCAAAGATACAACATTTTTGGAATATAGACAAATTTGTAATCAAAACGATTTTTATTCCAAAAAGTTTTTTAATAAATATTTTTTTAATACTTTTACAAAAATTATCAATAAGTAACTATTAAAGAATGAGCCTACATAGTCAAGCCATATATATTGCACCAAGCGAAATCGGAGGTAGAGGTGTTTTTGCTGGAAAAAAAATTTATAAAGACGACATCATCGAAGTCTGTCCCGTCATTCCAATGAAGGTCGGTGAAATGGAAGTTTTGGATAAAACAACCCTGTATGATTATTATTTTCTTTGGGAGGACGATGACAAACAAATCAAGTCTTGTGCAATTGCTCTTGGTTTTGGGTCTTTGTACAACCACACTGCGCCTTCCAATGCAGATTATATCATGGATTTTGATGCACAAACGATTGATATTTTTGCTGTTCGTGACATCGAGCAAGGCGAAGAAATCTGTATCAATTATCACGGTGACCCCGAAGATACAAGTCCAACTTGGTTTATGAAAGGCTACAAAGCACCGTAATATATACCTCGAAAAGTGATTTTGGGATTTTAAATTTATGTAAAAAATTGATTTTCAAGCATTTATATTATCTTAATACCTAATAACCAATATCCATTTATACCGTTTGCTTCGATTGAAATTTGTAAAAAAAAGGAACTATTTAGCATCGCAAAAAATCAAAGATTTTTTGTTCTTTACCACAGAGAAACGGAGGTCACGGAGGAAAAAAAATTAGCCGAAGGCTAATTTTTTTTCAAACTCGGTGTTCTCCGTTCCTCCGTGGTGAAAATTGCAAAAGTGGTAAATAATTACAAAAAAAACTTACTATAAAATTTTTGTGCATTTTTATGTAGCATAAGGTAGCACGAACTTTAGTTCGTGAAATCTCACGAACTAAAAGTTCGTGCTACCTTCAATTGCACAAATTGTTTGCAATAACAAAAAAAATGAAATATACCTATAAAGCGGCAACTATTTTCGGAATTCCATTGAGAATTCACCTAAGTTTTGTACTTTTAGCGGCATACATTGCTGGCATTGCTTGGTATCAAGACATTAGCATGGCGGCAATTGCTTTACATACTTTATTTGTGTTGGCAATATTCGGATGTGTATTGTTACATGAACTTGGACACGCTGCGGCAGCGGCTTACAATGGCATAAAAACAACAGAAATTGTGCTTCTGCCAGTTGGAGGTGTAGCGGTATTTGGTAGTGGTTGGGTACGCCCGATGCAAGAATTTAGCATCGCTTTCGCTGGACCACTGACGAATCTTATTATTGCAGGATTGTTGTTTGTAGGGATTGAAATATTTACGCCCAGTCAAATTCAGTACATTGGTATCGAAGACCAATTGTTTAATATTGGACATACTTTTTTTGAGCGATTGATGTGGTTGAATATTGTTATTGCAGGATTTAACTTGATTCCTGCCTATCCTTTGGACGGCGGATTGATGTTGAGAGCGTTATTGACGCATTTTTTAGGAGGAGAAAGAGCCGTTTTTATACAATTTTGGTTTAGTTTGATGGTCGCTTCATTGTTTTTAGTGTACAGTTATTGGCAGCGTGCGCCAGAGTATATTTTCTTCGCTTGGTTGATTTATTTTTCTTCTCGAAACGAATGGGCAAAAAAAAACCCTGCCAAGAGATGCGGCAGGGAAAACAAAAAACAAACACTATGAACAAACACTAAGTAGCTATTAAGTAAGCAAAAACGACGATTGAAAAACCGTTTTATGTAGTATGCTTATATCAATTATGTAGCAATTTCAATGCCAATAATTAATTATATATACATTTTTTTATTAAGAAAAAATGTACCTCGAATGGTAAATTGCACATAATTAAAAGAAAGGTTTTTCTATATGTCTTTGAATGTCAATGCAATATACAAGATAATTATTTAGAATAGCCAATTTTTAAAACAATTTAACGCACTTCTTAAGAAAACTTTAATATTTGATAAATAATTACTATAAAAATAAATGTATAACTTTATTATAAAATAGCTATTTCAATAATTGTTTTTTTTTCATATAAAATAGTAAAATAAAAATTATTCAATCGTTTGTATTAACAAATTTTATTTTATTTATAAAAAAAATTACCTTTGCAGCCGTATTTCCGACTTTCGCTTGGAACATTTTTTTTTAGTGTTCAATAATTTACAACCACAATCAAATTTTTTATAATGGAATCTTTAATTCAGGCTCAACCAAAAAAAATAAAAGATAATTTTCCTTTGAACGGAACAGACCATTTAGAGTTCTATGTTGGCAATGCCAAACAATCCGCAATGTTTTACCAAGCGGCGATGGGCTTTCATTTGGTGGCATATCGTGGTCCTGAAACGGGCATAAAAGATAGGGTTTCTTATGTTTTACAGCAAGAAAAAATTAGAATTGTATTGACTTCGGCCCTTGCGCCAAACAATGAAATTGCAAAACACGTTGCTTTGCATGGTGATGGTGTAAAAGTTTTGGCACTTTGGGTGGACGATGCAGAATGGTCTTATCATACTGCGGTTGAACGTGGTGCAAAGTCTGTTTTTGAGCCGATTCGTCTGGAAGATGAACACGGAGAAGTCAAAATTTCGGCTATTGCAACTTATGGCGATACGATTCACACTTTTGTAGAAAGACACAACTATAAAGGAGCTTTTATGCCAGGATTTATGCCTATGAAAAGCACTTTTCCTGTCAAATCTGTTGGTTTAAAGTTTGTTGATCATTGTGTTGGGAATGTAGAATTGGGGAAGATGAACGATTGGGTGAATTTTTATCAAAAAATAATGGGTTTTAATCTCCTTATGACTTTTGACGACAAAGACATTTCAACGGAATACACTGCTTTGATGTCAAAAGTAGTTTCTAATGGAAATGGCTATGTGAAATTCCCCATCAATGAGCCTGCAAAAGGTAAAAAACGTTCTCAAATTGATGAATACCTTGATTTTTATAAAGGTGCAGGTGTTCAACACATCGCTGTTGCGACTGATAATATCATCGAAACGGTTGATGCGCTTCGCAATAATGGTGTAGAGTTTTTGTACGTTCCAGAAGTGTATTACGAAGATGTTTTTGAGCGTGTTGGTTTTATTGATGAAAATAAAGAAGACTTGAAACGTCTTAATATTTTGGTTGATAGAGATGACGAAGGTTATTTACTCCAAATTTTTACAAAACCTGTTCAAGATAGACCAACGGTTTTCTTTGAAATTATCCAACGAAAAGGTGCAAAATCATTCGGAAAAGGTAATTTTAAAGCACTTTTTGAAGCGATAGAAAGAGAACAAGCGATAAGAGGAACTTTATAATTAATTGAAAATTAATAATTATCAATTTTTAATTATTCATTAAAAATTATGCCTGAATTAAAAAAAGAACTGTCCTTATACGGATTGGTAATGATTGCGATAGGAGCGAGCGTTGGTGCAGGAATTTTCCGAACACCTGGCGAAATTGCTGGCTATATGCAAACACCAACTTTGACCATTGCGGTTTGGGTTTTGGGTGGAATCATTACTTTAGCGGGAGCATTGACTTTCGCTGAGTTGGGAGGACTTTTTCCAAAAGCGGGCGGAATTTATGTGTATTTGAAAGAGGCTTACGGTACAAGGGTGGCTTTTTTGTATGGTTGGACGATGCTTGTCGTAACAAATACTGGTTCTTTGGCTGCTTTGGCACTTACTTTTGCCGATTATTTTACTTATCTTTTTCCAAATATTGGTTACAATGGTAGAGGTTTTGTAGCGGTTGCTGCAATTGTAATTGTAACAACCTATAATATTTTTGGCGTAAAAATAGGTGAATATTTTTCAAATATTTTTACAGGACTAAAGATTTTAGGGATTTTAGCATTGATTTTGACAGGTTTATACATTGCATTGTACGATAGTGCGCAGCTGATTGATGTTCCAAAACAAGTACCCGAAGACTTAAGTGGTGCATTTGCTTTGGCATTGGTTGGTGTTCTTTTTTCTTATGGTGGTTGGCAGCATACTTCTTTTTTAAGTGGTGAGGCAAAAAATGCGTCTTATTCGATTCCGAGAGCGATGCTTTTGGGTGCAGCAAGCGTAACGTTGATTTATGTTTTGGCAAATATCGCTTATCTGTATTTGATGCCGATTGATGAATTGGCAAAATCAAAAGCCGTGGCAAGCGAAGCCATGCAACGGCTTTTTCCTTGGGGCGGCAAATTTATTGCTATTGTGATTGTGATTTCGGTGTTTGGTACAATGGGTATTTATACATTAAGTGTTCCTCGTGTCTTTTTTGCGATGGCAAAAGATAAGCTATTTTTTAAAGGTTTGGCGACACTACACCCAATCTATAAAACACCTGTTAATGCCATTATATTACAATCTTTTTGGGCGATTTGCTTGATTTTTTTATGGGGAAAATTTGAAAATTTAATAAAATATGTAGTATTTGTTGATTGGATATTCTTCTTTTTGGCAGCGTTGAGTATTTTTATTTTTAGAGAAAAATTAAAAGATGTCGAAAGACCTTACAAAGCATGGGGCTATCCATTTGTCCCTGCGATTTTTTGTTTGATAGTAGCATGGTTTGTCGTTAGTCTTTTGCTCAAAGAGCCTGTACAAGCATGGGCAGGTTTGGGGCTTCTGGCGGCAGGCGTTCCTTTATATATTTATTTTAGAAAAACGCAATGAATTTTTTATGGCAAAACCTTACATTATAGGTATAACAGGCGGAAGTGGGTCAGGCAAAACGACTTTTTTACGCAAAATCCGTGAAGCATTTGAACCGAATGAGGTTTGTATTGTTTCGCAAGACGATTATTATCGTCCAAGAGAAGAGCAAGAAACGGACAGTGAAGGCTACCAAAATTTTGACCTTCCTAAGTCTATTGACAAAAAGGCTTTGTATGCTGATTTGGTTCGTTTAATCAACAATGAACCTGTTGAAAAAACAGAATATACGTTTAACAACAAGGATGCTGTTCCTAAAAAGTATTGGTTGCAACCTGCGCCAGTGATTGTCGTAGAAGGGCTTTTTGTATTGCATTACCGCAAAGTACGTGCATTGTGCGATTTGAAAATGTTTGTTCACGCCAAAGAAAACCTCAAAATCATTCGCCGCATCAAACGTGATCAAATTGAAAGAGGTTATCCGATAGAAGATGTTTTGTACCGTTATGAGCATCACGTCATGCCATCGTATGAAAAATACATTTTGCCCTACATGGAAGTGGCAGATGTCGTCATTAACAACAACGATTCGCTCGAGCAAGGCTTAGAAGTTGCACTCGGCTTTTTAAAAAATAAAGTAAAAAATAATTAAACACTTACCAGCAAGCGTATAAGCTACGTTTGCAAGTCCTCTCCTCAGGAGAGGATTTAGGAGAGGCTAATTTTAAAAAATGGATAAAACAGTAGTAAAAAACTCAGAAATTAAAGTTCGGGTAGGACTCAATGCCGAACAAGTACCTGTCAAACTCGAATGGTTAGCAGAAGACGATCCTTCGGGCGCAAATTGGTTTGAAATCAAAGCGATGATGTTTTCTGTATTTGACAAAGATACAAGGGATACCTTAAAAATCGACCTTTGGACCAACGAAATGCGTGTAGATGAAATGAATCGTTTCTTTTATCAGATGTTTCGTTCAATGACCGATACTTATCACCAAGCTACTCAAAATACCGAATTGGCTAACGAAATGCAACGTTTTGTACAGTATTTTGGCGAAAAATCCGAAGTGTTGGGAAAAGATGGAAATATAGTATAAAAAAACGTCGTCGAATTTATTTCGACGACGTTTTTTTATACAGCTTATAAATTGATTTCAGCCCGTACTTTTTTTACCATTTCGACAGTCGAATTGGCAAGATTGGCAATTTTTTCATTATCCCATTGAGGAAATTCTGCTAAAATATTCTTGATTACTTGAATAGACAGCTCAAGTTTTCCTTCAAGTTTTCCTTCTTGGCGACCTTCAAGTTTTCCTTCAAGTTTCCCTTCTTGACGACCTTCAAGTTTCCCTTCTTGACGACCTTCAAACTTTGCTTCTTTTCTTTCTTTTCTTAAGAGTGAATCGTATGCGTTCATTTTTACCGTATTTTTAAAGTTATGAATAATTGAAGTTACTTTTTCAGGGCTAAGTTCGTTGTTTTTTAAGATATATACAAGTTGTGCAAAGAAAAAAGTGTGAAAATGTTCATCTTCTTGCACATTTTTAACATTTACGAGTAATGTATTTATTTTTTCTACAACAAAATTTTTCTTTGAACCAAATTGCAAGGTGAGCAAGGAGTTTATCAACAAACCAGCTTGCATTGCCAATATTTGTTCTTCCGACATGGTTGTTAAATCGGTCAATTGATAATCAAAAGTTGGTATAAATGGTTCTAAATTAGCATCAATTCCTTTGAAATAACTTGTAAAAGGCTTGTATTTCCAATGTCTATCGTTTTTGTTGTGATAGACAATTATTGGAATAATGGGCGTTAAAGGCTTTTTGTTTTTTTCACAATCTTCCCAAATTTCAAGTAAATAACGCAGCAATTGCAAATGCGGATATTTGGGAACAAAACTTTTATGCTCAAATAAAAAGGTTATTTTTATAGGTGTTTTAGATGTCCCATAAGCGGAATCCCATACAATATCAGCGAAATAATCTTTCAGTTCGCCTGTTGTATAAGAATTATTTGTAAGCGTAAGTGATTGAAAGTCAATGTTTTTCACTAATTTTTTGTCCAAAAATTGAGTGATATAGTCTTGTATTACATCAAGCCGAGAAAAAGCAACTTTGAAAAAATCATCGTGCAGATTTAAGTTTTGTTCTTCCATTCGTATGTTTTATTTTTGTTGGAATTTTTCAACAAAAATACACATTTTTTTCTATTTTTTATAAAAAGAAAAAAATGTGCCTAACTTATGCTACTTCCAAAACTTCAACAACAATTGCTCTATTGCCAATGCTACCAACGCCATAACAATAAACCAACGCCAAAGTGCAATCCCTTGGCTACGCTCACCAACCAAATCCGTAAAATTTGCCTTTTCATTGGCATCAATAATACTAAGGTTTTTATTCGGTAATTTCAATAAATCATCTTTTGTAAAATACTGTAAATCAGACTCTTTTCTATCAAAATTAAACGCATATTTTGAAATCACATCTTTTGCATTGATATACAAACTATAAAAATCAGCTTCTCTCGTGCCTTCGCTAATACCCAAAACCACTTTTGAACCAATCGTTTTTTGGTCAGGAATAAACTCTTCATTTTTACCTTTCATTTTATAAGTACTTTCGCCAGCACTTACTTTTGCATCGGCTTCTACAAATTCGTCTTTACCGATTGTGTAAGCAATTTGCGGCGATTTTGACGTTGAAATTGCCATTTTATACAACATCGGAACAAAAATTTCAGCACTTTTTGAAAGATTCGAGTAACGTTCATCTAAAGGCGCAGCACAAACGTAAAGATTGCCTTTTTCGACATTGTATTTCTGTAAAAAAACAGAACCATCACGGTAGCTCATCAGTGCTTCACCGCCCCTTGCTGAAACATTAGACATCTTAAAATTCCCTTTTGTTGTCGGTAATTTCATGTTGTCACCTTTATTTATGAATACATCATTGAAAATAAATTCTTCTGTATTAATGTTGGAAACTTGGCGTTCTGAATTGTCAAAACTCTGAAAATCATTTGCTCGAAAAGTGTTCAAAAGTGTATTGTAACTTGTCGTATTACCACTTCCATTAGGGAAAAGCAAAACATTTCCACCGTTTTTAGCATAATTGTACAATTCTGCGGACAAACCAGAAGTAATATTTGCCGTTTCATTCAACACAATCAACTGGTACTGAGCCAGTTTTGAATAATCAATACCACGACTATTTTGGTCGGTGATTTTGAAATAAGACGAAGTTCCAAAAGCGGAACTCAAGTATTTATTGGGTAAATTTTCATTCAAAGTAAGCACGTTTATTTGCTCCGCTACATAAAATGAAAAATTATAGCTATCGTCAAATTGCACTGGGTAGTCAGTTAAAGTTAGCGTTGCATCATGCCAACCTGTTGTCAAAACGGTCAAATTTACAGTGTCCGTCACCACGGATTTTGCAGGAATATTAAACGTTCCGACGGGTTTGTCTTGACCATTGTGTTTGAGTGTAACACGCACATTTTCAGCTGGTTCTGTACTGTAATTGCGTACTTTTACGACCACTTGACTGGTTTGATTCAACATCTGAACAGGAGCTTCAAACCAAGCAGAATCTATCGCAATATTTTTTTCTTGGACGGCTTGTAATGGAATCAAATTGATTTGAACAGAAGTATCTTTGTAGGTCGAAAAATCACTTACATTTTTTTGAAAATCAGACAATAAATAAGCAATTTTATTGGGAGCTTTACCCAGATTCAGTGCCTGTTGTTGGCGTTGCATGACTTTTGAAAACTCTCGAGAAGCTGGCGAAGATTTGATTTCATCTATCAAAGCCAAAGCATCTTCTTTGCTCACCAAACGTTGGTGACGACCTTCAAAATCATTGGTCAAAATCTGAAAACGGTCATCAGGAGCATAAGCCTGAACAATTTCTCTAGCACGTAATTTTGCTTTTTCAAAAAGAGTAATATCTTGTGTCAAAGCGTTCATACTGAATGAGTTATCTACAAAAATACTCACAGCACGCTCTCCTTGCATCACCTTATCTTGCTGTGGAATAAAAGGTTGCGCAAATGCCAATACCAATCCTATCAGTGCCAAACAGCGTGCTGCCAACACCAATAAATTCTTGATTTTTTGCCTTGAACTCGTTTCTTCTTTTACCTCTTTTAAAAAACGAACATTGGTAAAATACACTTTACGATAACGACGAAACGAAAATAAATGTATAATAATCGGAATCGCAAGGGCTGCCAACGCCCAAAGAAATGTAGGATATAGAAATTGCATAGGAATGATGAATGATAAATGATGAACGATGAATTTTGCAAAACGTTGATTGTCAAATAATTGTTTTACTTATTTTTTCAACATTCTATATATTGTAAAGCATTTGCTTTTAACAGCTTTTCACCTGTTAGCTAATACGAAAAAAAATCAAAATTGTTGTGTCGTTTTTACTTTTCCTTAGCGTTGGCGTTAACGCCAACGCTAAGGAAAAGTAATTACTTATTTCAATAAAAACACATTTTCTTTATCCAATGTTTTTTCTGATATTACTTTTTCTCCGCTTTTAGAGAAGGTCGTCAAACGAATTTTGTAACGATTTTCTTTTTTGAAAAGATAAAATTCAGAGAGGTACAATTGCGATAGTTCTAATTCATTGGCAATCGTATAAACCAATTTTGCGGCTTTGGGATTATCGCTTTTTCCCAAATCAAAAATCTCCACTTTGTATTTTACCGTATTGGCGCAAATTCGACCTTCTAAAACAACTCTTTCTTTATTTTCTTTTGAAAAAACATCAAAAAAAGCAACGGGAGGTGCATTTTTATCCATTTTTGCTACATAATTTACCCCAGAATTATTCAGCACGTTGTGTATTTTTTCCAACTGACAAGGCGTATAAGCATGGGGAAAATGCTGGTTGTAATCCATAATATTATTGGAGCAATTGTTCCAATCACCACACAAAGAAGCACCTTCTACATAAGACCAACACTGGGTATAGTTTCCGTCAATGAATTTTCCCATAGGTGTATCGTCGCAACCGTCTGTTTCGTTCCAAGTGTGCTGCAAACCCAGCAAATGCCCCATTTCGTGGTTCACTGTACCAGCGGCGTACGTAACGCTCCAACCTGGAAAACGAACATATTTGATGTAATCTTTGAACTTAAAAGACAATTCGATGTCTTTTTCAAGCGGATAAGCAATGTTATTGGCAATTCCTGAGCCTTCTTCATCGTCTGGCGTATTGAAAATATTGATTTCAGTTTTCGTATTGACACCATATTTGTAGAGCATCGCCCAGCCCGTATGCTGGTCTGGTGTGTAATATTCGTCGTCGGCATGAAAATAAACACCACACAAAAGGTATTGCATAGATGTCGGCAAGACTTCGGTACTGTTTGGTTTGGGTAAAAACATTTTACGGTTGTGCGCCAACTCGTAATTGGCTTTTTCAATCACCAATTTTGCACGCTCATAACCGTTCATAGAGGAGTCCGCTCTGCCGTCCCAATATTGATTGAAATTACCAGAATTGTCATTTTTTAATAAAAAATGGTAATTTACACGTATAAATTTGGTCGTGTCTTGTGCATTTGTTTTTTTTAAAGCAAAAAGAAAAACAAGTAAAAACGTTGTTAATTTAATGTGTAGGTTCAAAATTTTAATTTTTTTTATTAGTGTCCGAAATCTCGTGCTTGCAAACTAAGCGCATTTTAGCACACGGATTTTCGCAGATAAAATCAATAAATTGATTTCACTCATGGATTTTCACGGATTTCCTACATAAAAAATCAGCGAAAATCCGTAAGTGATGCGGAGCATCATCTGCGTAAATCTGCGTGCAGAATTATGAAACATAAGCAACTTCGTCGGTAGCACAAACTTCTGTACACTAAGATTTTTTTTATTAAAAAATGCTATAGACCATTGCTAATCATCAAGTTAAAAGACTTATTGACTTATGACGATTTATTCATCGGTAAAAAAACGCATTTTACCCGAAAAATTATATTTTTTAAAACACTTATTTTATCTTTGACGAAAAAAATGTAAAAGGGTACGACCAAATACTTTAACAATCTAACATTCTAACAATAATAGACAATGCTTCGTTTAGAAAATATAGTAAAATCATACAGCAATCACTTGGCTGTGGACAACGTTAGCTTCGAGATTCCAGAAGGTAAAATATTTGGAATGTTAGGCCCTAATGGCGCAGGTAAAACTTCTACCATTCGTATTATTACGACGATTACACGGGCGGATAGTGGTCAAGTTTTTTTTAAGGGAAAAAAATTAAGTTCCGAAATGGCAATGCAGATTGGGTATATGCCAGAAGAACGTGGTTTGTACAAAAAAATGAAGATTGGAGAACAATTAATCTATTTGGGGCAGCTCAAAGGAATGAGTTATGCCGATGCACGTCAAGAAACGATTAATTGGCTGACAAAATTGGATATTAAAGAATGGTGGGGCAAAAAAGTGGAAGAGCTTTCCAAAGGTATGCAGCAAAAAACACAGTTTATTGCAACCGTTTTACATCGCCCAAGTTTGTTGATTTTAGATGAGCCATTTTCAGGACTTGACCCTGTTAATGCGAATCTTATCAAAGAAGAAATCGACCTTTTGCATAAAAATGGAACTACGATTATCTTTTCTACGCACCGTATGGAACAAGTCGAAGAGATTTGCGATAGTATTGTGTTGATTCACAAGGGAAAAAACGTTTTGGAAGGCGAAGTAAAAGCCGTTAAAGAAAAATTTAAAGAAAATTTATTTGAAATCACATACAATGGTGTATTGCCAAATTTGGATAATTTCTGCAATATTGTGAAAAATCAAGGGCAAACAGCGACGCTTCAACTCAATGAAGGTGTCCGTTCTAACCATATTTTGAACCAATTTATTCAAAATAATACAGCAATCGTCGCTTTTCAAGAAAAATTGCCTACGCTGAATGAGATTTTTATTAAGAAAGTAGGAGAGTGAGAAAATGAGAAAGTAGGAGAGTGGTGCTACCTAAATATACACAATGGAAAGTGTTTTGGGATTTTGCAATTTATGTAAAATATTGAACACCAAGCGTTTGCAATATCTTTAATATCTAATAACCAATATCAGCCGCTGCGTATATATGTTTTCTTAGAAAATAAAAGTCATTAAATATGATGTTTTTTGTAAAATCACTCTATTTTTGCAAAAAAATTAGATTTTAATGCAAATTTGTTTGTCCGTAGTCATTATTACTTTTAATGAAGAAAAAAACATTGCCCGTTGTTTGGCGAATGTTAAAGATGTGGCAGATGAAATAGTGGTGATTGATTCTTTTTCGACGGATAAAACGAAAGAAATTTGTTTGTCGTATGGCACACGATTCATAGAGCATCGTTTTGAAGGGCATATTGAGCAAAAAAACTGGGCGATTACGCAGGCATCTTATCCATATATTTTGTCATTAGATGCGGACGAATGTTTGGATAATACATTGAAAGACAATGTTTTAGCTATGAAAAATAATTGGGAAGCCGATGCTTATTTTTTCAATCGGTGTACCAGTTTTTGTGGTCAATGGATTCGACATGGTGCTTGGTATCCCGATGAAAAACTAAGGCTTTGGGACAGCCGAAAAGGGCAATGGACGGGCGAAAATCCACATGACCGTTATGAAATGCAAAAAGGAGCGATTTCTAAAAAAATCCAAGGCGATTTGTTACACTATAGTTATTATTCGATAGATGAACACATTGCACAAGGCAACAAATTTAGTACAATTGCAGCACAAGCGGCTTTCCAAAAAGGTAAAAAATCCAATTTTATTTCGTTGATAATCAATCCTTTGTGGCGTTTTATTAGGGACTATTTCTTCAAAATGGGCTTTCTTGATGGTTGGGCTGGTTTTACCATTGCGATGAACACCTCCCATGCAACTTTTTTAAAATATATTAAATTACGCAACTTACACAAGAAATAATCGTAATTTTGCGTTTTATAATCTTCCATTAAAAAATTTGACTTTTCCAGATATTTATTCAATGAAAAAAATAATCACTTTAGGCTTTGCCTTATTCTCTTTTAGTCTTTTTGCTCAATTACCTCCACAAGTAAAATTAGCAGCGCATTATTGCTTTGACGATGCGAAGAATTTGAGTGTTGATTGTAGCGATAAAGGCTCAAAATCTCAGTTTTCTCCAAATGCACCAAAACAAGTTTGTGGTATCAACGGTGGAGCGATGGAACTCAAAGGCAGCGAATTTATGTTTTTATACGATGTTTCTTATAAATTCAGTACAGCGAATTTTGCCATAAGTTTTTACTTCAAACCAACGGGGAGCATTGGTGTAAGAGATATTTTTACCAATGCGGATTCTTGCAAAAACAAACGTGCTTTGCAGATTCAGTATGATGCCACCTCTCGTTCTATCAAGGTGAAAATGAAAGACGAAAAACGTTCTATTGACATGACTGCCAAAATTGACAACGGCACTTGTTGGCAGCATATTGTATTTATTAGAGAAGGAAATTACCACAAATTATTTTTGAATGGCGTGCGCAAAACGGTTGCCTATACGCCTGATGCTCAACGTATTAACTTGACGAGCAACAGTGTTTTTACTATTGGAAAAAGTGGTTGTGACCCAAATGTGCCAGGTTCTCATTTGAGAGGTTTGATTGACGAGTTTCGTTTGTACGATACCGCAATCAAAGAAGAAGAAGCGATTGCACTTTATGACAAACCCGACCGCATCAAAAACCAAGATGTTCTTTTATTTATTGGTGATGAAATCAAAGTAACGACGGAAAACTATTGTGCCAACAAACATTCTTGGTTTCCAACACAGTTCATTGATGACCCTGTTGAGCCAAACGTGACCATAAAACCTGATAAAGCGGGTCTTTATATTTATACCGCTCGTTTTTCAGATACGACTACGACGTGTACTGCCTATGACACCATCAGAGTAACCGTCATTGACCCTTTGTTACAGCCTTGTGGTGAGGTTTATATGCCAAATGCTTTTACGCCAAATGGCGATGAAACAAACGAAACCTTTGGTATCAGCAATCCTTATACGATTGGAACATTAGAGCAATTTGAGATTTTAGACCGTTGGGGCGGTGTTGTTTTCAATACAAAAGAGCCTTTTACAAGATGGGACGGCAAAGTTAATGGGCAACTCGCCCAGCCTGGCAGTTATCTTTACCGTATAAAATATATTTGTCAAGGACAAGAGAAATCAAAAACAGGAAGTTTCGTATTGGTACAGTAAAAAATATGACAGATTTAGTGATAAACACCAACAGCCAATCGGATTCATTCGATTGGCTGTTGCTGTTTGGTAGATTTTTTTATAAAAAATATAAAATGGTTTCATTTTTTTTGTAAAAAAATATACCTTTGAAAACTTATTTTATAGGACAAGTATATCAACTGGAATAATCGACATTTTAAAATATATTAAGCGGGCGTTCAAAAATAATACTAATCAATTTAGCCCAAATATTTACTGTAAAATTATCAAATCAATATAGCAATATGCACCAAAAGAACATTAGACATTTAACTAAATTTGTAAACTCACTCCGAACGGAAAAGAGTTCAACGGAATTGTATTATTCTGATGAAGAGTGCCAACAGTTTTTTGAGTCTATTCAAAATAATCCATTGAGTAAAAAGCATTTTTATTTGGCTATTTATTTACCTACCTCTGAGATTTCATTTCAATATTATTTGAGTGATTTTTTGGGACTGAAATACCATGTTACATTGCTTGATTTTTTAGATCATATTCATCCAAATTATAAAAATTCTTTTTTACATTGGGCTAAAAGTGCCTATTTAACAGTTGCTAATGAACGTTCTTTGTTGAATATTTTGGATAATTCTTATAAAATCATAGTGCCGTTACGCAATTTAAACGGAGATTATTATTGGGTATTACAAGAGAGTTATGCTTTACAAATCGACGAACACCAACAATTAATTTCGCAATTTAACACCTATACAATTATTGGAAAGTACAAGATGCCGCAAGAAATATTGGGCTGGATTTCTACGAATTTGGAAGTGAACATTGAGAAAAGTGCTGTTCTAAATCACTTCTACAACCAAATCAGTAATTTCAAGCTAAGTGTAACTGAAAAAAAACTGTTGATACTTCTACGGGAATCTCCTCATTTACAATATAAAGAGATTGGTGAACAGTGGAATGTCAAAGAGGATACAATTAAAAAACATGCTCAACAAATTATTTATAAAGCAAAAACAGCTTTTTCTTCTTATTTTATTAAAAATGAAAAAACTACTCTCAAAGATATAATTAATTACTTCAATCAATTAGATTTCAATTTTTAAAGTTTTCAAGTGGAATATAATTGTGCTACAAGTGGAATTTTATAAGTGTAAATAATATGATAACTTTGTTAAATTTAAGATTTATACAACCAAACCTTGCACAATGAGTACACTAAAAAATATACAACTAAACCTATCAATCTTTTTCTCCCTGTTATTTTCTATTTTTATAACACCTAAAAATGCTTTTTCACAGGTATTTATAAGTGCTGATCTCAATGGTGTAATCACAACAGGTACAGCCCTCACCGTTGGGAATGCTTTTTTTGAAATTAACAATGGTATCTATCAAGGGCAGATTACACTTAGTGTATCAGATAATATTATTGAAACAAACACTTGTGTTTTGCACGAAAGTGGCGGTTCGAGCAATTATTCTCAAATTGATATCTATGTGAATAACGGAATGAACTATACAATTAGCGGAACAATGCCTGACGGCGAAGCACTCATAGAGCTTGATGGAGCAGATAACGTAAGTATTGAAGGCTTTGGAAATCTTTCTTTTGTGAATGACAATAGTAGTGCCGTTACTGGAACTTGTACCATTAAGGTTCACAATGACGCTCAAAACTTTACTATCAATCAATGTACTGTACTTGGTGCTAGTCAAACCGATTTTAATGATGCTGGAGGTACAATCTTTTTGGGCGATGGCATTTCTACGGGAAATACTTTTGCTAACATCAACAATTGCAAAATTGGTGCGGCAGGTAGTTTTTTTCCTTCAAAAGCCATTTTTTCAAAAAATACTGTCAATTCTAATAAAATCACAGTTAATAATTGTGAAATCTACGATTATTTTAGTGAAAATAAGCCAAGTGCTGGTATTGTTTTTGAGGAAGGAAATCAAAGTTCGCTGATTACTAACAATAAATTTTACCAAACAAGTACTAAAACGCTTGTCAATTCAAATCCAATTACACACTATGGTATAAAAATAAATGCCGATGTAGCTGGTACTGGTTTTACCATTCAAGACAATGTTATAGGTTTTGCAAACAACTTAGGATCAGGGAATTATACGCTTTCGAGTGCTTCTCCATACCATTTTATTGGGATTGATTTTAATGCTACGTCTAATGTTATTAATAATGTTTTAAAAAATACCGTTGCCAATATTTCTTTAACAGGCGTAAATAATCTGAACGCTATAAAATGTAATGCTACTGCATCAAATGTAGGTTTTAATTTTAACAATACAAGTATCAAAGACATTAATGTAGCAACTTCGATTAATAGTAATGCAACAGGAATAGAATTGCTCAACGCTACTACTGCTTCTTATGACGATGTGGAAATAAGAGATATTCATGCTACCTCGTCGGCATTAGTGACAGGTATAAAATCAAGCGCAACCAATCAGTTTTTTAATCGTTGCAACATCAACGACTTGTCTTCTAATTACAATGTTACGGGGCTTTGGGCTTTAGGAGCTAACGGAACTTCTGATATAAAAAACTGTATTATAGGCGCATTAAGTACGAATGGTAACAACTTGGTAGGCATTAAAATCGAAAGTGCTACTACTAATTTGCATTACAATACGGTACAAATTAGCGGTACGGGTAGCAATGGACTATTTTCAAGTGCTACTTTGAGCGCAGGAGTTACAAGTAATATTCTTTTAATCAATAACCTTTTTGTCAATAACACTATTCCTCAAGGCGGTGGTATTACCACAGTAATAGAAAGAATTGGTCCTTACTCGCCTCTCTTCTATAATACCAGTTCTAACAACAATTGTTTTTATGCAGGAACGCCAAATGCAAATCATCTTATTTTTTACAATGGCATAACAAATTACCAAACACTTGCGGATTACAAAGCTGCGATGGTGAATCGTGATCAAAATTCAATAAGTGAAAATTCTCCCTTTTTATCAACCAATCCTAATATAAATCCTAGTAATTTTCTACACATCAATACCAATATACCATCAGGAGTAAGCAACGCAGGAAAGGTAGTCACTATCATTACTGATTATGACAATGATAATCGAGATGCTGCTACACCTGATATTGGTGCAGATGAATTTACGTTGGCATGTATCGCTGCAACACAACCCATAATTACCTCAAACGCTACAGCAACATGCCCTGGATTGAGCATAACATTGTCTTTGACAGGAACGCTCAATTCTGCTACCGATTGGAAATGGTACAGTTCTTCTTGCGGCGGCATATTGGAAGGGACAGGAAATTCAATAACAGTAACACCTACCATGACGACGACTTATTTTGCGAGAGGAGAAGGAACGGTATTTTGTCAAGAAGGAAGTTGTGGTCAGATAACTATTATAGTAGCCACGTTATCAGGGACTTATCAAATAGGAGCTTCGCAACCTGCACCTTTTAATACTCTTACGAATGCTATCAATAACTATAACAATTCATGCTTGGGAGGAGCTGTTGTTTTTGAATTAATAGATGGCGATTATAGTGCAAATGAAACTTTTCCAATCACTATAAATCGAAATGGCTATGCGAATACTACTAACTCCCTAACCATAAAACCTGCGGTAGGGATGAGTCCACAAATCGGAGGTAGTTTCAAACTTAATGCTGCCAAATATATCACAATAGATGGTTCAAATATTACAAACGGAACAAGTAGGAATTTGACAATAGATTTTGGTAATTCGCCCAGTAACTACCCCGCAACGGTATGGTTGGCATCTACAACCATTATAGGAAATGAAAATATTACACTAAAAAATACTAATTTTTTAGGAAAATATAGTGCGGAGCAACCTTGTGTTATGTTAAGCGGTATTGCTCCTTGGGAAAGTGCTAATTTCCCTAATAATTCTATTGCTATTCTAAATAATTTATTAAAAAAATCAACAGATGGTATAAGAGTATATGGTGATGCCGCAGGATTGCAAACAGGGCTTATTATCAAAGACAACACAATAGGCTCGACCATACCAACAGAACGAATTTTACTGGAAGGAATCTATGTCATTAGGCAAAAAAATATTTTGATTGAAAAAAATTATATTTTAGAGATAAAATCTCTCTCTACTCCCGTAAGTTGTATTCATTTACAAGGCTCTGTTCAAAATGCTACCATTATAAGCAACAAAATAACTAACTATCACAGTTTTTCAACCTCAACTGCTATCAATATTAATTCAGTGACTGGTCTGAATGATAATGTTGATATTACGATTGCGAATAATGTAGTGAGTGACGATGCTCTTGCTGAAATAGGTATCAACATTTCAAATGCCTCTGACGTAAAAGTTTATTATAATAGTGTTAGATTGTACCATCAAGATTCTACTTCGTACAGTGAAAACTTTTCAGCTCTAAAAATTGGTATTGATGTCAGTAATTTAGACATAAGGAATAATCTTTTTTCCATAGAAGGTAATCCTTCTTATGGTGGAAAAATTTATACGGTCTATTCACTTTCTTCTTCGAGTGCTTTCACTCATTTTGATTACAATAATTTTTACGCAAAAAATGCCTATTTTTTATTACCACGCTTAGGTTATATCAATGGTATAAAATGTAATAACATTCTTGAATTTAGAAATGCTTTTGGCAATAATCTTCATTCTAAAAATTATAAACCCCATTTTATCAGTAGCAGTGATTTACATTTACAAGCTGCTAAAAATGCAGCTTTTGATAACGCAGCAACGCCCTTATCTATAACTACTGATTTTGATGGTAATATTCGCAACGCAACTTTGCCTGACATGGGCGCATTTGAGTTTAGCTGTGCTGCTAATACTGCTGATGTACCCGTCATAACAGCATCAAAAGTCAATAATATTTGCCCTGGTCAAACAATAATTCTATCCGTAGTAAGCGGAGAATTAAATGGTTCACAAGATTGGTATTGGTACGCAAATAGTTGCGGAGGTACAGCAGTAGGGCAAGGCTCTCATATCGTGGTGAATCCGAATGTAAGCACTATTTATTATGTAAGAGCCGAAGGCGGTTGTAATCCAATAGGGATTTGTACTGCCTATGCGGTGAATATTTATGCAATGAACGGTACTTATCAAATTGGGGCATCACAACCTTTTCCATTCAATACGCTTACTAATGCAATTAATCGCTTAAATGTAGCATGTTTATTAGGGCATGTTACCTATGAATTGATAGATGCTAATTATAGTAACAATGAAACATTTCCTATTGTGATTGATTCAACCACAGTAACAAGCTTGAATCAAACACTAACGATTCTGCCATCTTCTGGCAATAGTACTGAAATAGTATCAAACGATGCAGGTCTTTTATTTTCATATTCCAATTACATTAGGATAAAAAATATCATTTTCAAAAACAACTATGCTGGAGGAAATAATAGATATATTATAGGAATGAAAGATTGTAACAACAATAAGGTAGAAAACTGTCAATTGATAGGGAATAGTAGCACAGGAGTGAATTATGGCATTCATACTGAAAATGCAGATCAGACAGAAATAATTGGAAATACATTTAAAAAAATGAGTATCGCTATTTATTGTCTTGGTTCACCTTACATTTTCATTGAAAATAACACTATTGGTTCATCAGTAGTTTCCGAATATATTCGCTCTGGTGGTATATATTTGAATAATAGTACTCTTGCTAATATTCAAAGCAATACTATTTTTAACACAGTAAGCAGTCAAAATTATGCATTTGGAATTGATGTACATAGCTGTGAAAATGTTACAATAAAACAAAATACTATCAATAATATTGTTGTTACAGAAATGAATGCAGCATCAATCTCATTGGGTATGAAAATACAATATACTGATGATTTAATTGTTGAAAACAATATGGTGAGTAATATAAAAGGTGGCTCTGGAATTAGTCCATTCGGTATTTACATTTTTGAAGTTATTAGTTCATTCAACTTTAACCACAATACAATTGCTCTTGGAGGTGCTTTGATAGGTAGTTCTATCAATGAGGCATGTGCTGCAATTGTGTTACATAA
Organism: Saprospiraceae bacterium; assembly: GCA_043777755.1. Lineage (GTDB taxonomy): Bacteria > Bacteroidota > Bacteroidia > Chitinophagales > Saprospiraceae > CANHEE01. The sequence goes on along the minus strand of JAYWHK010000155.1, from coordinate 28,615 downwards.
TATTAGTAGTATTACAAATATTAAAAACAATATTTTTTCTAATACCTATCAAAATAGTAATTTACCTACGGTGAAAAATATTGCTATATTAACTAGCTTTAGCTCATTATTACCAAATTTTGACTATAATATTTATCATGCTTCGGGCAATTATCCATATCTATCAGGACAGTTTGGCACTCAGGGTCAAATAACGGCTACTTATTCAACGCTTTCTCAGCTACAAGCGAACCTTGGAGGTAATCAAAATTCTCTCAACATACAACCGAATTTTATTAGCAATGACAATTTGCATCTTGATCCCGATATGAGTCATTGTATAAGTAACAAAGGTACTCCTATTGCAACAATTTTGACAGATATTGACAATCAATCAAGAAATATAACTAATCCAGACATCGGAGCTGATGAATTTGATGCTACTTCGTCACTCCTTACTCCAAGTGGTAGTAGTCAATTTTGTAAAATTTCATCTATTTCATCCAATACTTCTATGGATTTTACGGATCCTAATTGCAAATTAGTAGCGACAATAACTTCTATCGGGACAAATCCAATAGTTGGATCTATCGCTACTTGTGTAAAAATGGCTACTGCGATTACCATTTACCAAAATAAACCGTACTTACAAAGGCAATACGATATCGAACCAAGTAATAATCCAATAACAGCTACGGCAAGTCTAAAACTTTACTATCTCCAAAGCGAATTTGATGCTTACAATACCTACGTGACGACCAATAGTTTGGGACTTCCGTTGATGCCAACAGGTGGTGTTGATAATGGAAATTTTAAAATCACTCAATGTCATGGTACGGGTACTGCTATAGGAAATTATACGGGTTCTTCGATGTTGATTATTCCAACGCTTACTTGGAATTCGATGAGCAATTGGTGGGAAGCGACTTTTTCTATTAATGGTTTTTCTGGTTTCTTTGCGCATACGGGAACAGCGCTTTTACCTGTTCGTTTAGTTACTTTTGATGGTACTGCTTTTGACAAATTTAATCTATTAACTTGGAAAACTGAAATAGAAGAAAATATATCTCATTTTGAATTGGAAAAAAGTGATAACGGCAACCAAAATTGGGTGAAAATTGGCGAAATCGAAGCAAATAGTAGTTCTATACAAGGAGAAAACTACGAATTCAATGATAAATTACCTTTTTCGATTAGTTATTATCGTTTAAAAATGGTAGATAAAGATGGGCGTTTTGAACATTCTAAAAGTATCGCTTTGGCGCAAAACTATACGAAAATATCGCTTTTAGAAGTTTTTCCCAATCCTACTGACGATTTTATTAATATTACTTTTTTTGCTCCTGAATTTCAAGAAGTTGATTTTTTTATTCAAAATATCAATGGGCAAAATATCAAAGAATTTAATCAAGATGCCAATAAAGGACTCAATTCTTTTACTATTCCTGTTTCTGAAATACCCAATGGCATCTATTTTTTAAAACTCAAAAATAACGAAAGTTTTATTTCTAAGAAATTTATCAAAAAGTAAAAAGTATTTTTTCTAAGTAAATACCAACAGCCAATCGGATTCATTCGATTGGCTGTTGGTATTTAGTAGGTTTTTTTATGAAAAAAGATGATATTACGTTAAAATATTAGTGATATTCTTTTTTTATCGAAGCAATTATGAAAAAAAAATCTTATTTTTTGTAAAAAAATAAAAAAAACCTTACCTTTGCACTCGATTTTGGAAGAAAGAGAATCGTGGTTGTTTTTCTGAAAAAATATCTTGCAAATAAATGCTTGATTTTCAAAGAGATAAATAGATGTTGCTTGTTTTGGACAGTAACATTTCAAAGATATTTTTAAACTAAATTTTTTAACAATGCCTACTATTAATCAATTAGTACGTCATGGCCGTGAGGTAATCGTGGAGAAAAGTAAGTCACGTGCGTTGGACAGTTGTCCGCAACGTCGTGGTGTATGTACACGTGTATATACAACGACTCCAAAGAAGCCAAACTCAGCTTTGCGTAAAGTAGCCAAAGTACGTTTAACCAACAAGTTGGAGGTTATCTGCTACATTCCTGGTGAAGGTCACAATTTACAAGAGCACTCTATCGTGTTAGTTCGCGGTGGTCGTGTAAAAGATTTACCTGGTGTTCGTTATACAATCGTACGTGGTGCGTTGGATACGGCTGGTGTAAATGGACGTAAGAAATCACGCTCTAAATACGGTACGAAGAAGAAAGCGGCTGTAGTAGTAGCAAAAGGTGGTGCTAAGAAGAAATAATATCATTCTAAGTAACCTACATTTTAATTAACCAATTTTATTAATTTGAGTATTCTATTTTAATTTTTATAAAAAATAAAATAGGAGAAGCTTGGCGCAAAAAGAATGTATATTGCAGTAATTTAGTTTCAAAACGCTATTGAAATACCTAATAATTGGTTGATAATAGGCATTGGACTTTTTTCGGATATACAACTGGCGTTTTAAACTTAAATCAATTAGCAATGAGAAAGGCTAAACCGAAACCGCGGTACCTCGCACCTGACCCGCGTTTCAATGACCCAATCGTAACACAATTTGTGAATAACTTAATGTGGGACGGAAAGAAAAGTATCGCTTTTGATATTTTCTACAGTGCTTTAGACATCGTAAAAGCTCGTGGTAACGAAGATACACACGGCGTTTTCAGAAAAGCATTGGCAAATGTTACTCCTCAAGTAGAAGTTCGTAGCCGCCGTATTGGTGGTTCTAACTTCCAAATCCCTACGGAGATTCCAGCACGTCGTAAAGTTTCTACGGGAATGAAATGGTTGGTTGGTTATGCTCGTAAGCGTAGCGGTAAGGGAATGACGGAGAAGTTAGCTGCTGAAATCCTTGCTGCAAGCAAAGGTGAAGGCGCAGCGGTGAAAAAGAAAGAAGATGTTCACCGTATGGCAGAAGCTAATAAGGCTTTCGCTCACTTCAAGAATCGTTAATAAAAAGACGACAGATATAAAAAATCGTAGTTCAGTTTGTTCTGAGCTACGATTTTTTTTTATCTTTGTGTGATTAAAAAAACTTACTATGCAACAGCATCAAGATTACGACAAAATTTTTAAAGAGAGTTTTCAACGAGTAAGTCAGCGGCTACTCACTACGATTGTAGGAATAGACATGACATCTTTACAGCCTATTGCTACTACATTGCCTCGAACCATTGAACGTAGAGCCGACTTTGTAGCTATTGGCATACATCCTTTGCGACAACAGCAAGAAATTTTTCATGGAGAATTTCAATCTCAGGTTCACCATAAAATGAACAAACGAGGACTTTTTTACTATGGTCTTTTGTACGATAAATATGAGTTGCCTGTAAATCAATATGTTATCTATTTGGGTTCTGGGAAATGGACAGCGTCAACGCAGATACTGCACCCTTCATTGAGCTATGAGTACAGTGTCATCGCTTTGAACGAAATTGACTATAAGGCCTTTTTGAAAACCAGTGATCCAGAGGAAATTATTTTTGCAATATTAGGCGATTTTCGTGGCGAAAATAAGAGTGACGTTGTTCAAAACATTGTAAAGTCGTTAAAAAATAAAGTAAAGAGTAATAAAAAGCTTCAAAAATACATTCAACAGTTGGAAATATTGTCTAATTTACGTAATTTGCAGCCAGAAATAATAAAACAACTATCCACCATGTCTATACATTTTGATATTGAAAAAGATTTAAGATTTCAACAAGGAATCGAACAAGGAATCGAACAAGGAATCGAACAAGGAATTGAACAAGGAATTGAACAACAAACAGAAAAAGATAAGCGTGCTTTTGTGCGAAGCCTTTTGGATAACACCGATTTTGACAACCAAAAAATTGCTTTGATTGTTGGTGTGAGTATTGAATATGTTGTACAAATACGACAAATTTGATTGTAAATATTGAGGTTTATATAAAAAAAATCGTAGCTCAGTTTGTTCTGGGCTACGATTTTTTTTATTTTTTCAATTTTGACAAAAAAAATATTGTCAAAAATTTGACAATGTAAATATTGTTATCGTATATTTGCAGTGACAATAAATTTATTGTTAAATAAAAAACCTTGTTGTTACACCAACAAGGCTTTAATCATCTTTTAAAATTTGTTAAGTATGGCAAAGTTAAAATTAGATTTTTCTAAAACAAAAGGTTTTCTTATCGAAACTACAAATGACTGGGCAATCATTACAATAATTGTATTAATGCCTATTATTATTTTAGGATTTATTTTATGCAAAAGTAACTTTTAAAGTAATGAAATCAAAATTTTATCCAAATTTATTTTAGAGTCTGTATAAATTCTTTTTATGCAGACTCTAAATAAACTTAAGAACATCAATCATGAAAAAAATACAGCAAACCATTTCTCATATTTACAATCCTGACAATCAGTCCAAAGAGGAATTAATCAATGGTTTTGTGGTGCGGATGGAGGTTTTCAAGCGCATTGCAAAAGATATTAAGGCGCAAAAAGCCGTTTTTCCTGAGCAACATTTTATGATTGAAGGCAAGCGAGGCATGGGAAAAACCTCTATGCTCCTTCGCTTAAAATATGGGATTCAAGATGATTCAGATTTGAACAATTGGTTGATTCCGATTATGTTCAATGAGGAAGAATACGGAATTTTGAATTTGCATCAGATGTGGGAACGCATCGCAGAACTTTTGGAAGAACACAACGAAATAATGTTTGGCGGACTTTCTGCGAAAATGAATGTCATGTTTGCTCAATATAAAACCGACATTGAGTTTGAAAAGGCTATTTTTGAGCTTTTAATATCGACATTGAAGGCAAATGATAAAAAAATCATTATTTTTATTGACAATTTTGGTTTTTATATTGATAAATTCAAAAAACACGAAATCCAACGTTTTAGAACTATTTTGCAAACGAGCCGAGAAATCGGGCTTGTGGCTGCCACCGCACAAACACTTGAAGCCACGCACGACTACAAACATCCGTTTTATGAATTGTTCAAAACCTACCGCCTACGAGGTCTTGATAAAGGCGAAACGATGAAAGTATTACAGCAGTTAGGTTCAGTATATAAGACTGAAAACATGGCTTATATCATCAAAAATCATCCTGAAAGAATCGAGTCTTTGCGCCGTCTGACAGGTGGCGTGATTCGTAGTGTGGTGCTGATGTTTGAGATTTTTGCAGATGACAAAAATGGTACGTCGTTTCAAAATCTCGAAGCCTTGTTGGATACCGTTACGCCTCTTTACAAGCATCGCATGGACGAATTGCCAGCACAGCAGCAGCAAATCGTACAGGCTTTGTCCTTGGGTTGGGACGCACTTAGCACCAAGGAACTTGCTGCAAAAACCCGTTTAGAGAGCAAAGTGGTATCTGCACAATTGGCGCAACTCGCCAAAAATGAGGTCATTGAACGCATAGAAACGCCTACGAAAAATCATCTTTATCGTATAGATGAGCGTTTTTTCAATATATGGTATTTGATGCGTTTTGGTCGTAAAGGTGATAAGAAAAACATTGTTTGGCTTACCAAGTTTTTAGAAGATTGGTGTTCGCCTGATGAACTCAATGAACGAGCAAATAGACACATAAATGCTTTGAAATCAGGAGATTATGAAAATGTAAAAGGTGCATTTTATTCCAGTCAAGCAATGTGCAATACTAAAAATATCAGTAAAGAATTGCAACATGAACTTTTAAAAGAAGCGAAAGATTTTTTAGGTAAAAAAGGAAGAACTGATTTGGCAAAGGATTTGCAAGATTCGGATTTGTCTTTGTTGGAAGAAGCAAAAGTCGCTTATAATAATGCTGATTACAAAACCGCTTTGAAAAATTTTTTGAATGTTGTTGATGAGAACAACGATAATTTTAGAATAGCTTTTTGTTATAATGAATTAAATGACTTTACAAATGCAGAAATATATTATTTAAAGGCAATTGACACAGGAGATAATAATGCGTTGAATAATTTAGGTAATTTATATAGAAATGAATACAAAGACTATGCGAAAGCAGAAACCTATTATTTAAAAGCAATTGATGCAGGAGAGTATAAAGCGTTATTTAATTTAGCTCTTTTATACAAAAATGAATACAAAGATTTTGCGAAAGCGGAAATTTATTATTTAAAAGCAATTGATGCAGGAGTTAATGATGCATTGAATGCTTACGCTTGGCTTTTATTTGAACATTTGCCAATGGAAAAAGAAAAAGCTTTAATGTATGCTCAAAAAGCGGCAGTGGAGAAACAAACTATTTATCAGTTGCATACTTTGGCTTGCATACAGCTTTGGAACAATCAGCCCGAAGCGGCATTTGAAACTGCTAACACATTTTTATATGATGCCAAAAGTGTAGAAGATTTTGATGATGATTATCAGACTTTTTTATTGCTGGCTATTGCTAAAAAACAATATGCTTTTGTCTATGATTATTTCACAGGCGAGCAAGGTATAGCGATACAAACCCAAAACCGTTTTAAACCAATCTGGTACACACTGATGCACTATATGAGAGAAGAATACCCAATAGAATACCTCCGCATGGGGTCAGAATTAAAAGAAACCGTAGAGGAAATTGTCGCAAAAATTGATGAAATGACGGTGAAATATGAGTAAGAAAAGATGATAATTTGGTATTTTCAACAAAATAACTTATTTTTGTAAAAAAATTTAAATATGGTAGCAACAATAGAACAGAAAGTTACTTGGGACGAATACCGCAATATGGAATTCGACGACCACGATTTGTTTATCTACGAACTTTTAAACGGAAATCTTGTGAGAAGAACAGCACCAAGCGTAAAACACCAAAATGTAATCACGAATCTTATAATTTCGATGGGTGTATTTAATCGTGAAAAAAAAATGGGTAGAATTTTCACTGCTCCAATTGATGTTTATTTTGATGGTAAAAATGGCGTTCAACCTGATTTGATTTTTATCAAAACGGAGCGTTTGTTTATCATCGAAAATGAAGATTACGTGAACGGTGCGCCAGATTTAATCATAGAAGTAATTTCGCCAGGCTCGATTCGGAGAGATAGAGTAGATAAAAAAGACTTATTTGAACAGTTTGCTGTCAAAGAATTTTGGTTGATTGACCCACAAAATAAAACCATCGAAATTTATACGATGGAAAACAATGCGTATCGCTTGCATGAATTTCAAGAGCAAGAAGGGAAAATAACATCACTCGTCTTGGAAGGTTTTGAGATAGATGTGAAAGATGTATTTGAGAGTAGTGCTATCTAACCGCAGTGTTGTTTTTTGTAGCGTTGGAATTTTTGTGGCGTTTTTATTTCCGTAGCGTTGGCTTTAAAGCCAACGCTACGGAAATAAAAAAAAACATTCTAACATTCTAACATTTCAGCATACGCTACTTTTTTCGCCTTTTCCATTCCATTGTATAACAAAATTAATGGATTTTCTGACAATTCAACTCTATTTTCTTTTTCAAAAAGGTCAAAATCAAAACTGAGAGGTAAGACAAAATAACGATTTTTTTGATGGTTCAATTTTAATCTATCCAACAAAGCATATTTTTCCTGACGGTTTATTTCTTCTAAAAACAAGGTTTTTGGCTTTACTTTGTAAAAAAGGTAATAATCCAAGCCAATCATTTCTTTCAGAATCAAGTCATTTGGGAAAGCAGTTTCTGCGTATTCATTTAAAGTTTCATATACATCAATCAAAGCGTATTTGTGAAATTCTCTTTTTTCGCCAAAAAGTGTTCCCAAACCAAGCAAAAAATCAAAAATACTATAATTTTCGCAGACATAGCGCAATGTGCGTTGCGAGCGATGTTTGTTCCAATAGATTTCCAAAGCATTTTCCAAAATCTCGATGCGGTACAATTCGTCACGGGTCAAATAATTACTTTCGATGATTTGATACGGCGGATTTGGGTCATAGACAAAACCATGTTGTTCAGCTTTGTGGCGAACAGGCGTTCCTTTCAAAAATTTTAAAAAGCCCAATTGTAACTCAGGCGCATAAAGTTTGAATACTTCTTCAAAACTATATTTGATGTCGTCCCAATAATCCAACGCCATTCCTACAATCAAATCTAAGTGCATTTCCACTTTGTAATCAAGCGTTTTGATTATTTTTACCGTCTTGTCAAAATTCTGTTTTCGGCTAACTTCCAAATTCGCTTTTTGGTTCACTGTTTGAATCCCAATCTCGAAACGAAACAGTCCGTGCGGTACTTTATCATGTATAAACTGCACAATATCAGGGTGTAATATATCGGCAGTTATCTCAAATTGAAAAACATTTTGTGGTCGATAATTGTCCAAAATAAATTGAAAAATCTCTATCGTAAAGGCTTTTTTGACATTGAAAGTTCTATCTAAAAACTTTATGACTTTGCCGTGCTGCATCATGTACAAGAGATTCGCCTTGATGTTGTACATGGGTAAATAACGTACCACATTGTCCAAACTCGCCAAACAAAACTCACATTTGTATGGGCAGCCACGAGAAGTTTCGATGTAGAGAACCCTGTTTTCCAAGGTTTCGGGCTTATCGTATTTGTAGAAAAGAGAATTTTTATAGTTGGTCAAATCAAATTGTTCCGTTTTGCTTTGACACATAATGGCATTTTCTTTTTTAGAAATGACATTCGGTAAATGTTCTACTTCGGGGAAATTTTCCAAAAATGCTTTGAATGGAATCTCTCCTTCGCCCGTAATGATATAATCCACAGCTGGCTCAGAAATGACGTCTTGCCAATCGTAACTGACTTCTGGACCGCCGAGCAAAATCTTAACATTGGGATTGCGCTCTTTGATTTTTTTGACGACTTCGAGCGTTTGCGTAATGTTCCAAATGTAACAACTGAATGCCACAACGTCAAAATCTTGACAGTGATCAGCAATCTCATCACGGTCTTCTTTAATCGTAAATTCCTTCCACTCTAATCCGCTGTGGTTTTCGTGGTTCAAATCATATAATAACCTGATAGCCAGGTTAATATGAATGTATTTTGCATTGAGTGTGGTTAGTAATATTCGCATTTTTTATTGTCAGAAATAAAAATTTATGCAAAGGTACGGTTTTTTGAACATGGCAAGAAAAATTTGAATATAAAAGTAGGTTTATTTTTTGAAAAAAACTACCTTTGTTAAAAATTTTATAGAAATGAATAATTTTAGGATAGAAGGTTTGACAATCAACAAGGTTGGTCCTTTTGAAAAATTGAATTTAATTTTTCCCGAAAAACCAACCCCTTATGAGAATAAGGCAGAAATTCATATTTTGACGGGTGAAAATGGAACAGGAAAAACAACCTTACTTGAGTGTTTGATAGAGAGTATTCCGCATAACAATAACAACAGAAATCTTATCCAAAAATTTCACAATCAAGATGCTAATATTAGTGTTAATTTTGTTAATCAAAATCTTTTTGGTGATGATAGTTCTTTGATTCAGTTCTCAAAAACAAATTATCCTAACTCAATTATTTCTTTTTCTGAAAAATTATCTACCAATATAAAAAATGATTGTGCCTTTTTTGCTTATTCTGGTTTCAGAAAAGTTAATAACGCTATAATTCATTCCATTACGGAGATAAATAGCAATCCATCTGAAAATGCCTTAAATTTTGAAAACAATACATCTTCTGAGCTTATTTTTAACTGGATAGCAAATACAAAAACAAGAGAAAGTCTTGCTTTTAGAAAAAATGATACTGTAAAAATGGAACGTTATTCAAGAGCTATAAAAAAAATAGAACTTGCTATTTCAGAAATTACTCAACAAAATGTAAAGATTGATTTAGAAGATGACCCTTTAGCAGTTGTTTTTTATGTAGAAGGTGAAAAAAGAAATTTAGATGTTTTGCCAGACGGTTTCAAATCTATTTTTAGCTGGATTGCAGATTTGTTGATGCGATTGGATAAGATGAATTGGGTAGATGATCTTGATATTTTTGAACGTAATTTTATTTTATTTTTAGATGAAATAGACATTCATTTACACGTTGCTTGGCAACGGAGAATTCTACTCGTAGTTCAAAGTTTATTTCCTAATGCCCAGATTTTTATTTCTACGCACTCCCCGTTTGTTGTTGGTTCAGTGGACGGAGCTTACATTTATAAGTTCATAAAAGAAGGGCAAAATACTATTCTGGCATCTAATTACCCTAAAATAACAGAAGATGCCCTAAGTTACGATTATATTTTAGAAGAAATGTTTGATATTAGTACAAGGTTTGGCGTTGAAGTAGAAAAGTCGTTAGTGGAATTTTCTACTTTAAGAAATAAGATTTTAAATGGAAAAATTACAAGCGAAGAAGAAGGAGAATTTATGAAATTAATTCATGCCTTAGCAACACAAAGCCGAGAACTGGAGAATATTGTAGGCTCTGAGTTGCGTCAAATCAAACGAATTACTCAAAAAGACTTTTTTGAAACAGTATGAAAAAATTTGAAAGAACTGATACTCCTGATTTCTTAAAAGATAAATGGGTGTCTTTTGGCAATTTATACGCTAAAAATAGAATAAAAAAGCCTAATTTTAAATTTTATTGGAATCAAATAAACAAAAAATCGCTTAATCACCACCTTTTGCCGCTTTTAAAAGCAATGACTGATAATCATTGTTCTTATTGTGATGGTTTTCCTTTGGATAGGGCAGATGAAACAATTGACCATTTTTGTCCAAAATCAAAAGAGGAATTTTATGCTATTGCCTATCAATGGGAAAATTTATATGTAGCTTGTGCTGGCTGCCAAGGTCAAAATGGTAAAGGAGAACAATATGACGAAATGCTTTTACGGCCCGATGGTAAAGATTATAGTTTTGAAAAATACTTTTATTATGATTATATTCAACATAAGATTTTGGTCAAGGAAAATATAGATGAAAAGTTAAGAGCATCAGCAGAAATAACACGGCGTATTTTTAATTTTAATGATAAAAGTCTTTGTATCCGTCGTCGCCATAGTTATGAACGATATTCTAAAGAACTTAATCCTGATTTAGGTGATTTTGCCTATAGATTTATATTGGAATAAAAAAATCCCAATTTTGAGCCTTTTCAAAATTTGGATTTTTTCATTTAAAGCATATCAACTGAAATAAGTGATACTATAAAATGTTGTAAATCAGTAGGTTAAAAAATATTGACTTGCTGATTTACGACTTATTGACTATCTATCAATTTCCCACCATAAAAATCGCATTGCTCAGTAATAATTTGCCTTGATCCCAAAATCCTCTGAAAACTGGACTATCAGAAAGATAAATAACAGAACCTCGCCCCATGTTCTGAACAGCGATTTGAGAAGAGTTTTTCATCAATTGCTTGGCACGACTTCCTGCAAAACCAATCACTTCGAGGTCATTTCCTATGTAACCAACATCTTTCAAATCTTTGTTTTGGTTGTAGTGTAAAGTATTGGTTTTCAGCGCATAGTATGTTTTATCAAAACCATAAGCCAGCGGATGAGTGTTGTCCATTTTGAGTTTGAACAATGCGCCAGGTACAATGTCGCTGATACTTTTGCGCTCCATATCTACAAAACTATCCAAACGTTTGTTCTCCACAACGGCATCATCAGCTTTTTTCAAAGCAAAACCTTTTTGATCTTCAAACGCACGCAAGGCTTCTTCCATCGCAATGAGTTTTCCGCCTGATTGAACCCAATTGCGCACTTTTTCTAAGGTTTTTTCATCAAAATCATACGTTCCATCAGAAATAACCAATACATCGTATTTACTCAAATCTGTTCTTTTTAGTCTATCGGCAGGGACAATTGAAGCTGGATAATCCAAATCTTTTTCAAAATAATACCACAAATGTCCAAAAGCATTGTTGGCAACGCCATCGCCATTCAACAACAAAACCCTTGGCGCACGAACTGGATGTACTCGTCCTGAACCAAAATCAGCACCGTTTTCTACGAAACCTGTCGAAACACCCGTTACATTTTGCTTATCTGCATTGGCAATATTTTTTATGATTAAATCAAAATTTGCGCCCAAACGTTTGTTGTCGGCACGGGTAATAATGAGCGTACCATAATCGTATTTTTTTCCTTCAATCTCAAAAGGAACTGTCGAAAAACGAACCCTTACATCAGCTTGTACCAAATGACTCAAAAAACGAGCGTCGTGTACGGAGTTCCAATTGACCAAATATGCGTAAGCATTTTTTTGTGCAATGATTTGATTTTCAGGCAATTGGAACTTTTTATCAACATTTATTTTTTGTTTTGAAGCAAAGGCTTTCAAACCTTGTGCATAAGGCAACGCCCAAGCCGTAATGTCATAAGTAAGGCTGTCCGATAAGGTCGAAACTGGGTCAAAAAGTACTTGTGTAAAAGTCGAAATGGGTTGGTAAGCACTGATAACCAAGTCATTAGGATTCGCAGAAAAAGTCTTGTCGTTGCCTGTGCCGTAATCAAAACCAGTCAAATTTTGCGTAGCGGCTACTGTTCCATACTGGATTTTATGCAAATCCAAAATAGACATGAGTTTTTTTAGTTTTTGAACACCATTTTCAGCTTTAATGACGTAAGTTTTGTACTCGCCTTGTGGATTTTTTGACGTTTCTTTAAAATATTGTGTAAAATTATCGACCAAACGGGCTGCATTTTTAGAGGCAATTTCCACTGTAGAAAGGCTTGTCGTGTAGTGGTGCTGAATCCTGTCTTTGAGTGTTAAAGTATCACCAATTTCAGTCATAACAGCACGACCTGCACCAATACCGCCTTGTTCGTAAGTCATACCAATGGCTCCGTTGAAGGTTGGATAAGTATCGCCATAACTCGGATAAAACAAGTCAAAAACTTCTCTTGTAAAATACAACCAGCCATTTTCGTCAAAGTATTTAGCGTGATTTTTGCCAATTTCGGTCTGAAATTGACGTTGAAAAGGCGTGATAAACTTGTGGAAAGGCTCGGCAGCTGGTGCAAAATAATAAGGCGCATCGCTGCCTTGTTCGTGAATATCTGGGTGAACGTGCGGCATCCATTGCTTGTAAAAACGGATACGATTTTGAGTTTCGACTTGTGTTCCCCAAGCCCAATCTCTGTTCAAATCAAACAAATAATGATTTACACGACCAGAAGGCCAAGGTTCGAGGTGTTCGTTGGTGCTTTTGTCCACATCGGGCAACATATTACAAACATCTCTGTACCAATGTGTGTAACGGCTATAGCCATCAGGATTTTGTGATGGGTCAAGGATAATCACTGTGTTTTTCAACCAAGACTGCGTATTTTGATTGTTAGCATTGAGCAATTCATACAATACTTTCATAGAAGATTCCGAGCCAGCTGCTTCATTTCCATGCACACTGTAGCCCATGTATATGATAGCGATAGGATTAGAATTGTCAGGTGTTCCTGTTTCGACACCTACTCGACGCAAATTATTAAGGCGAATTTCTTCAATGCGAGCCATGTTTTCTTTGGAAGAAACAATCATCGCCAATTGTGGACGCTCCTCGTTGGTTGTTCCAAATTGTACGAGTTTGCATTGTTCAGGCTTTTGTGCGGCGGCATATTCATAATAGCCTACAAGTTGATGATGGGCTGTAAATTGTTCCCCTAAACGGTGTGGCAAAAATTCGTCAGGCGATTGAAAACGGGCTTGAGAATGGGCTGAAAAAGCGTAAAAAAATAGAAAAGCAAGTAAGATTGACTTCTTTAACATAAGTGTAGTTGGTTCTTGAATGAAAATTTTTACAAAAGTAGAATTTTTTTCTATTTTTTTCATTTTTGAACAAAAAAAAACGTAGTTCCGTAGTGTCGGCATTAATGCCGACGCTACGGAAAAATGCCGACGCTACGGAACTACGCTACTGCCGTCAGTCCTTTCAAACTCAAAATACGTTCAACTTGTTCAATCTGATTTTCATTCAAGTCATTTCCTATATTTTTGATGTTTTCAAAAACAGTTTTATAAATATTCTCAAAAAGGAAATCTTTTTCAGCTTGACTAAGTTCTAAAAGTAAAGCCGACAACTTTTGTTCAAAAACAATGCGTTGCACTCGATTTTCAATATTCCTAAACTCAGTAATGAGGCTTGTTATTTTATTATTTTTTATCATTCACAACAAACTCAAATTTAGGAATGCCTATATTTTTCAACATATCGTTGCCTTTTTTTACTTTTTCTGGAAAAAGTGATTGTTGTTCATATTTATCCAGTAAAGGATTGTGAGTTACTTTGGGTTGTGTGATTTTCTTATCTTTTTTCATTTTATATATCTTTTGATTTTGAAAATTTAAATCTAAGCTTTTATTTTATTTTACAAAATTAAATCGTTCCTCCTTAGCGTCGGCATTAATACCAACGCTAAGGAGCGATTTTTTACCGCATCAACATTACATCACCTCTAAACCACTGTTCTTTTTTATTTTTTTTCAAAACCCTAACCATGTAAGAATAAACACCCGTTTCAGATGCGACATTGCGGTATTCGCCGTCCCATGATTTAGAATCTTGTGGCGTAAAATCTTTTGCCTCAAACAATTGATTGCCCCATCGGTCGTAAACACTAAAATATAGGATTTTTTCAACACCAAAACTTGGAAAAACTTTAAACTCATCGTTTGTACCATCTAAGTTTGGCGAGAAAGTATTGGGAACAAAAACATTAATACTATCTTTGACATTAATCATTACACTATCACGCATGACACAGCCTGCGCTGTCTTTTACAGTGATTTTATACAGCGTATTTTCCAACGGTTTTACCCAAGTTTCAAACGTATTTATTTTTTCTAAATCCTTATTTGGTGTCCAAACGATGCTTTCAATGTCGCTAAAACTTGTTACCAATTCTACAATTGTGCTGTCGCCAAGATTTATAGTTTGCTGACTATCAACAATTTGTATAGATTTTGGTTTCGGATTAAGTAAAGCCACACTTGTATCTACTTCACAACCAAGCGTATCTTTCACAACTATTTTATAAACGTTTTCTTTCAATTTGTCAAAACTTTGAGCTGCGCTAAAATTCCCTTTGTCGAGTTTAACACTGTAATTTCCCAAGCCACCAATGATGTCTTTTAACACAATTTTTCCATCGGTATAACCGCTGCAACTTGGTGGAATCAGCTGAACGTCAAAGTCAATTGGCTTACTTTCACGAACAACAATAGAGTCCGAACCTTTACATCCATTCACGCCATTAACAAACACTTTGTACGTGCCAGCTTGCGTTACTTTGATGTTTTTTTCGTCCTGACCATTGTTCCAAGTGAAATTTTGACCACCTGTTGCATTCGCAAATAGGGTAGTGTTGCCATCTTTGCAAAATGCAGCTTTGGCGGTCGTTATTTTGACTTTTGGTGTCGGAACAACCAACAACGTCATATCCACCAAACTATCGCAACCATATTGATTTTTTAATTTTTCTTCATAAAAACCAGATTTAGAAAGTGTTTGAGTGCCGAATGTCAGTGTTTCGCCTTCACAAATCGTATCTTTTCCTGTAAAACCACGAAGTGGAATTACTTTTAAATCCAACAAAACGATGCTGTCACAACCTGTTTGTTTGTCCACCAATTTTACTTTGTATTTTCCACTATTGCTAAAAGTCTGATTGCCAATAGCATAGCTTGATTTTTCGCAAATAAACTCTTTTAAAGGAATACTGTCAATTTCAATCACATTCAAATCAATTTTGACTAAACTATCACAACCATTTTTTGCGGTCAAAGTATCTAAATAAATGCCCGTTTGCGAATATTTTTTAGTATTAAATGTAAAAAAATCACCTTTACAAATATCTTTTTTTACATTAAAAGTAGGAACAGGTTTGCGTTTAATTGTGACACAATGCGTTGAGTCGCAAGTGTTTTTGGCGTTGTAAGAAACACAAATGGTCGTATCATTCGTAAAATTATTGCCAGCAAAAGCGAAAAAATCACCAGCGCAAATTTCTACTTTTTGAGTCGTATTAAAAATGGGTTTGATGTCAATTTTTATTGTATCAGAAGCCTTGCAACCTTTGTCGCTTGTGACTTCTGCCCAGTACGTATCTTTTTGATTTACAGTATTTTGTGCAGTTAGATTTCCATTGCTCCAAAGATAAGTTGCGTTTGTTTGTTGCGCATTTAGTACGACATTTTTATTGGCACAAATACTTGTATCTTTTCCCAAATAAACCTTTGGCAGCGGATTATAAACTACGGTTACGGAATCTTTCCAAGTGCATTTTCCATCGCTAATCGTCACTTTGTAATCGCCAGCTTTTGAAATGGTGAAAATCGAATCCGTCGAAGCAGGATTCCAGCTGTAACTTTTTCCATCAAGAGCAGTTGCCTTGGCTTCGAGTGTTTGCTTTTCACAAAGTTCTGTGTTTTTAGGAAAAGCAAAAGGTTTTAGCTGCGGCACAGTTATTTTTACAGTATCAGTATAGTTCCAATTGCACTGATGCGTATTATAGACCGTATATAAGGTTGATTTTTTTGCATCGCAAACAGGATTAAAAATCGCCACATTGCTCAAACCAATCGTAGAAGACCAAGAGACTGCTCCATTTGCAGGATGCGCCGCAAAAAGATTGGTCTTTTCGCCCAAACATAAAGTCATTTCGTTGTATTGGTCAAGTGAGGAAGCACGCTCGATACAGACGATTTGCTCGTTGGTTTGTGTTCCGCAAGCTCCCGTAAAGCCCCAATACATAAGGTTTTGATTGTTAAAAATATTTTTTACAATGTCACTTTGATAACTCAAACGCTCGACACAATCGACATACACTTTGAAGGTTTTGGTCGCAACATTCCACGTAAAACGAACAGAATGTTCCTTGCCATCTTCGATATTGGAGTTCGCTTGTGATGTTTGCACAGGACCAACCAAATTAGTACTTAAACTATGGACAAAAATATTGTTTTTAACAATGGCGCAATGGTCAAAAGAAGGGTCATTGTAACCTGGCGATTGCAAATTATCAAACTCAACACTTAGCGCAGGATCAACGCCAAAAGCACCAAAATTAGAGCCAGCACCGCCACTATTGATGTAATTGTCACTTGGGCAGATGACAAAAGCCAGCCCATCTCCACCAGAAGCGTTGTTGTCGCCAAAGTTAATACGGGTAATAAGGTCGAAGGATTTGTTCAAATCAATGGCTTTTTTTGACCAAAAAGCACCCATAGACTTGTTTTTGTCTTCGGTCAAGCGAAAACAACGGTCAGCCAAAAGGACACAATCGTTGCGGAGGTTATAATCTTGTGAAAATAGTTGGGACAGGGACAAACACGAAAATAGTGCGAGCGTGAAGAGTTTTCTCATTGTTTGATGATGATATTAATTGGTTTTGGTAAAAATGCCTAACGAATCCGAAAGGGTGTAGTTATATAGTCGTAAGTTAGTAAGTCTATAAGTCTTTTAACTCACTGTCTATAACAGTAGTGTACAGTATTTTGAAAGACTTATTGACTTATGACTAAAAAGACTTACGACTATTTTAGTAGTATTCGTTTCGTTAAATTAAGCAAAAGAAAAACGAAATAGCTTGCCACAAAAGTAAGTAAAATTAACCTTTTAAGTTGATTTTAACCATTTTTATAAAAAATAGTTATTTTATTTTAAATAATAATAAGATATTGCAGCAAAATTAACATTTTGAATATTTTATTTTTATTTATACTGTTAAAATTAATATGAAAAAAACATTTTTTATACTCTTTTTGTTGTTGAATTTTAATTTAATTTTTGCTCAAAAAAACTTTTACGGAGCAGGTGTTTCCTATGCTCTAACAGGAGAATTTGGAGATGAAGCCGTAGGACTAACTGGACTATCTTTAAACTATGAGCGAAGATTTGCTAAAAAATGGTCGTTTAGCATTGTTGCCATTGGTCAAAAAAGTAAGGCTATTGACGATAATGTAGGTGATTTTACCAGTTCGTCAAACGTATCTTTATTTGATATTAAAACAACGCATCGCCTTTTAGGTTTAGAAAACTTATATGTGTATCATCCGAGCGGGCTTGAAAGTGGTTTTCACTATGGGTTTGGATTCAATATAAAACTCTATAATAGCGTCAATACAGCAGTAACGCCGAATACTCCAGCTTATATTTTATACGGAACAGCCAATATTGATAAAAATATCTTACTTTCTGTTGGTTATACGGAGTATTTCGATTCTGGTTTTTGTTTCAGTCCTTTTGCAAATTTAGCTTTTGACCCAGTATCCAATAATATATTTCCAATGGAATTTCGTTTAGGTTGTAATTTTACGTTTGGTAATTTATTTTTTGAAAACTTAAAAAATAAGGAATAATGTCATTATTTTTCAAACAAAAATAGCTGTTTCATATTTGAAACAGCTATTTTTTCTTATTGTAAAATTTTAAGTGATGCTTCAAAATTAGCACACGGATTATCGCAGATGAAATCAATAAATTGATTTCACCACGGATTTCTCACGAAGGGAATCCGTGAAAATCCGTGAGTGATGCGAAGCATCATCTGCGAAAATCTGTGTGCTAAATTAATTTTTATTGGAGCAACAGGTTAGCTGTACTTAGGATATTTTTAGCCATGATCCATCATCACTCTAAAATTACGACCTTTCTCTAAAAATCACTTTTTCTCCCAATCTCCAACACTCCTCATTCGGCACAAAATTTGCGTTTATAAATAAATCTAACGTAGCAAAAAACCTTGTTTTTCTATTTTTTTTAATATTAATTCTTTGATTTGTTTGTTTTTTCAAAAAAACAAACGTAATTTTATTCTACATTTGCTTGAAGCATTTTATTTTGACCTGTATTTTATCTACAATACAATTTCATGCGTTATTTTTATATTTGTATTTTATTCGTCATTAGCTTTTTAAACACCGCCGAAGCACAATCTTGGAAACAACTTTCTAAGGAAGCTGCCGCTTTTGCCAAACAAGGACGCTTTGCAGAGTCTGCTGCAAAATATGAATTGGCGTGGCAAGCAAAACCTAAAAAAACGGAGTTTATCGCCAAAGCTGCACAGTATTACCGCAACATTCGGGACTACAAACGCAGTGCCGAAGCTTTCCGAAATATCAAAGACAACAAGGATTTTCCGTTGGCAAAATACTATTTTGCAAGTGCACTCAAGCAAGACGGGCAATATACAGAAGCCAGTCGGGAGTTTTCAGAATTTATCAATACCTACAAAGGCAGTGACAAAGACAAATACAATTCGATGGTAGAGGAAGACATCAAAGGTTGTGAATTGGCGCAACAATTGATGAAACCTGGTGGAAAACCATTGGTTCAGCTGGCTCGTATGGCTGGTCAAATTAATAGTTTGGAAGCGGATTTTGCCCCAGTTCCTTTTGCTGACGATATTTTGTATTTTTCTTCGACCATTTCTGGAAAAGCCGTGATTTACCGTAGCCAAAAAAGCAATGGTGCATGGAGCAAAGCGATTATTCCACAAGGAATTCCTGAAAATAAAGAAAAAAACGTTTGTAATGGCTCATTTAGCCCAGATTTTAAGCGTTTTTATTATACCGAATGTGGTAACAATATTGGTAGTTTAGATGCCACTTGTAAGATTTTTATGATAGAAAAAAATGTGTCTGGTTGGTCAAATCCAATAGCATTGCGAGAATCTATCAATGCTGTTGGCGCAAATTCGAGCCAGCCAATGGCAACACAAAATGGTGAAAAAGAAATCCTTTATTTTTCGTCTGATATGGAAGGAAGCATTGGAGGAATGGATATTTGGTATGTGACACGCAATACATCGTTGGGTGGAGGTTTGGATTTTTCAAGTCCTGTTAATTTAGGACCTTTGGTCAATACTTCTGGCGATGAAATCACGCCTTATTATGACGCCAGCGAAGATATTTTGTATTTTAGTTCAAACAAACACATTTCGATTGGCGGTTTTGATGTTTTTAAAACAAAAGGTAGCGATAAAAATTGGTCAAAACCAGAAAATGCTGGTTTGCCTTTCAATTCTAATGCCGATGATTATTATTTTGTAAAAAATAAATCAAAAACGGGTGGTTTTGTTGTTTCAAACCGTATTTATGGCAAAGAAAAAAATACCACCACCAATGAGGATTTGTTTGAATTTTCTAATCCTTCAAAAAACCTTGCTATTAGAGGTCAGTTGTTAGAAAAAGACAACAGTAGCGCAGTAGCTGATGTTCGTATGACGCTCTACGAAGTGATGAATAATGCTCAAAAACGGGTTTTACAAACAAAAAATAGTGCTGGCAACGAATATGAATTTGTCCTTTTGCCTGAAAAAAAATACCGTTTAGAAACAGAGAAAAAAGGTTATAAAACAGCCTTTTATGAGTTTGCTTCGGCTAAAAAAGACAGCGTGAGCAATGGCTATTCTAAAAATATTTATTTGGAAAAAAATGACAAGGCTTCCAACACAAGCGTTAGTACTTATATCGAAGATGCTTCTCCTAAAAAGAATCCTTCTTCTAATACGACAAATACTACAGCAAGCTCAAACCCAAATTCGGGTGTAAAGTCTAATACCAATACGTCGGTAAAACCTAATTCTCCGCCTGCCAATTCCAATTCAAGCACTGAAATTGCAACAACTGCGCAAAAAACAAATACCAATACTCAAAACAATCCAAATACCTCAAAATCAACAACTTTGACGGATTTAATGGCGAGTAAAGGTTCTGTAACAGAGCAAAAAACGACAAGCGTTCCAGTAACAAAAACGGCTACGAACAATCCGAACCGTCCGAATGGAACATCTGTTGGTGTCTTGCCATTGTACGAAACCACTGGGCCAAGCAACGAACAATTGCTCACAAGCGCACCAAAACAACAAGGAACGTATTACAAAATACAAGTTTTAGCAACCAAAGATTTTGACCCAGATGAGTACCGTTACCGTTCAATCCGTGATTATGGTCGTTTGGATTCGGAATATATTATTGGAAAAAATTTGAGCCGTGTCTTAATAGCCGAGTTTTTTAATTATGATGATGCCTATACATTGTTACCTCAAATCCAGCAAAATAAAGAGTTCAAAGCAGCCTATATCGTTAAATACCAAGATGGAAAACGGGTTGGGACGGGGAAATAGGAGAGTAAGAAAGTAGGAAAGTGAGAACGTAGGAGAGTAGCGGCACATTGGGAATTTGGTGGTGTAGCACAACAAAAAGAGCATTAAAATGAACCAAGGTTCATTTTAATGCTTTTTTATCATAAGTATTGGGGCTAAATTAATTAGTATTATTTTTTTCAGTCGATTGCTCAAAAAGTTATAAATAACTTTTTTCTCAACGACAAAATAATACTAATTAATTTTGAACGCCCGCTTAACGTTGGAATACATTAATGGTACACTCTACGCCACTTTACTACTTTCTCACTTTACTACTTTCTCACTTTCCCTCTTTCTTTCCTAATCTCTGCTGCTCAATTTTGACAACAAGCGTAGAATTTCAACGTACAACCAAACCAATGTAATCATTAAGCCCATTGCTGCATACCATTCCATGTTTTTTTCAGCACCCATTTGCTCGCCTTTTTCAAAATTATCAAAATCCAGCAAAAGATTCATCGCAGCCAAACCAACGACAAATACACTAAACCCAATTCCAATCATTCCACTTTCGTGAATATAAGGTACGTGAATATTGAAAAATGACAACACAAAAGTAATCAAATAAAAAATAGCGATACCAGCTGTAGCCATCATAATACCAGAACGTAAACCAGCTGTTACTTTGATAATACCAGATTTGTAGAAAAATAACATCGCAAACAATACGCCAATTGTTAGCGTAACTGCTTGAAATACAATGCCTTCATAGCGCATCGCATACATTGCACTGACTCCACCAACAAATAAGCCTTCAAAAGCTGCATACATTGGGGCTAAAATGTTGGCGTTTTGACGGCGAAAAGCTGCTATAATCGCAACGATAAGACCTCCAATCGCACCAATCATCATAAGCAAAGGATTGAAAGCAATATAACTGTAAATACCAGTCACCATCAAAATTGCTAATAAAATAAATGATTTATTAACAGCACCAGAAACAGTCATACGGTCACTGTATGCACCGCCACGAGCATCTAATATTTTTTGTTCATTAAAAAAAGGACTTGCCATAATTTAAAATTTTTTGATTTTTAGTTTAACAATAATGATAAAACGTTGTGAGTACAAAATTAGTTCATTTTATTGAAAAACCAATATTTTTTCTAAAAAATATGGTACTGTAACAAAATTGATTGTAAATATACACGTTGGAAAGTAGTTTTGGGACTTTCCATTTATGCAAAATATTGAACACTAAGCGTTTGCAATATCTTTAATATCTAATAACCAATATCCGTTGCGTATATTATGCCTTCCTTTGTGATAATTGTGTGATACCTCTGCCTTATTTTTGTAGCGGTAACAAATTTGAGAAAAATATTTTTTACTTAACCAAATTTTTTTACAATGAAAAAAATATTTCTTATCTTATTGATTTTTAGTGGTTTAGCAACTATTTCTGCACGGCCTGATTATAAAACAATTAGCCCATTTTTTAAAAAATACATCAATAAAAATGGCGTTGTTGATTATGTTTTACTAAAAAAAAGGAGTGCTGAATTAGAAAAAACATTGTCGTATCTAACAAAAATACCACCACTTGACACTTGGCATCGAAACGAAAAATTAGCCTATTGGCTCAATGTATATAATTTACAAATGCTTAAAATTATCGTAGAGCATTATCCTTTTGAAAATATGTTAGACCTGTATGACGGCAAAATTTGGCAGGTTAAATGTGTAAAAATTGGTGAAAAAACCTATTGTTTAGACGAGATTGAACAGGATATTATCCGTCGAGAACTCAAAGAACCTCGTATTCATTTTGCATTTTTTACGGGAGCAGTGTCAAGTCCCGTATTACTCAACCAGGTCTTTACGCCTGCGAATATGAATCAACATTTTGAAACGCTAACCAAACGCTATATTGGAACAAATAACAATCAAATTTCTGAATCAAAAATAGTAATATCGCCAATTTTTAAGTGGTACGAAAGCGATTTTAAAGATATTATTGCTTTTATCAATCAATATTCAAGTGTAAAAATCCGAAAAGATGCAGAAGTTGTTTTTGCAGATTACAATTGGAATTTGAAGGAAAAATAAATTTTTTGTAACGTTGAATAGTTTGCCACTGTAAGCTGAGGTTCTTGCTCACAGTGCTAAATTATGCAATGAGTTTGTTTTTGTGAGTGTGTGAAAAAGTCTTGTAGGGAGTTCGCTCTTTGCAAGGCTTTTTTCAAAATAGCCTTTGTGCTAACTTGTTTTTAGCAATTTTCTTTTACAAATTAAGCTCCGATTGCAAGTCACTTTTGGTTACATAAAAAAGATATTTAAATCTTTTTTACATTTTTAAGATAATTAAAATACTATTATTTTTTGTAAAAATAGATGTACAAACTTTATTTTTTTTAGTGTTTTTTTAATGAATAAATTGAATTTTGCTATAATACTTTACAAAAGCAATAAAGTAAAAAAATAAGAGTGACATTATTTTTATTGAAAAAGACTGTCACAAAAAGAATATTTTCATTTGTGGATTTTATTTTTATAAAATGCTAATTTATGTCACTAAACAATAAAATTCATGTTAATTTTAGCTTTGGTTAGCCTGTATCTTTGTTCCATTCATTGATTATTTGCATTGTTTCGTCAATGCCAATTTAAAACCAAAATTATTTTATTAATATGAAAAAATTAGTACAAAGAGTTCTTTTATTTGTTGTCTTTGCCGCCATAGGACAACTTGCCAAAGCCCAAAATATTGGTGTGAACAATAACAATCCTGCTACATCTCTTGATGTTAATGGCGCAATCTCTACCCGAGAAGGAGCAGCACTTAACCTTTCAAACGGTGCTAACAACAACATTGGTATTTCTACCTTTGGTTTCTTTAGAATTACAGGACCAACTGCGGCTTATAATCTAACGGGTTTTGCAGGAGGTAACAATGGTCGTCTTTTGATTGTGATAAACAATACTTCACAAGCAATGACCATCAAAGCCAACGATGCTGGTTCTACGACAGCTAACCAAATCCAAACTCCTAACGGTCAAGATTTGGCAATTCCACCAAGCGGAACGGCTACTTTACAATACAATTCTACCAACTCTAAGTGGTATGTAGTATCAAGCCAAACAGAGCCAAACTATTGGACACTTGCTGGTACGAACCTTTACAATAATGCTGGTACAAACATTGGTATTGGTGTCAATACACCTACTAACAAATTGCACATCAGTGGTGTAGATCCTTTGAAAATTGAAACTTTGAGTGGTGGTGTAGCTTCTGATAGTATCATGACGATTGACCCTTCTGGTGTTGTTCGTCGTCGTTCAGTAGCTTCAATAGCAACTCAAATTACAGGTACTTTGACTGCAAACAACGGTTTGACAAAAAATGGGACTAACATCAAAATGGGTGGTACATTGATTGAAAATACTGAAATTAATCAAGGTGCTTTCACGATGTCTTTTACTGGTTCTTCTAATTTTGGTATTGGAACAAATGCTCCAACCAACCGTTTCCATATTTCTGCGGCAGCTAATCCTTTAAGATTAGAAGGTTTGCAAGGTGGTATCTCAGCAGATTCAATCGTTACTGCTGATGGAACTGGCGTGATTCGTCGTCGTACATTAAGTGATGTATTGGCTGGTGGTAACCAAACATTTTGGCGTACAGTTGGTAATGCGGGAACAAATCCAAGTACTAACTTTATCGGTACAACAGATGCCCAGCCATTGGTTTTCAAAACAAGTGGTACAGAAACAGGTCGTTTCTTAACAGGTGGTAATTTCGCAATAGGAAATACAACGGGTTCAAATCGTTTGCACGTAACAGCAGCCTCAAACCCAGTACGTTTTGAAGGAATTCAAGGTGGCGCAACAGCGGATTCGTTGGTAACAGCAGATGCTACGGGTGTGTTACGTCAGCGTACAGTAGCATCAGTAGTTGGTGGAGCTATCACAGCAGACAACGGTTTGAATAAAAATACAGCGAACAATGTAAGATTGGGCGGTACTTTATTGCAAAATACAACAGTAGGACAAGGAGCATTTACCATGTCATTTGATGGTACATCAAATTTAGGTATGGGAAATGCTGCGCCATCAAATCGTTTGCACGTAACTTCAGCATCAAATCCAGTGAGATTTGAAGGTATCGTTGGCGGTGCAGTAGCGGATTCATTGGTAACAGCAGATGCAACAGGTGTATTGCGCAAGCGTACAGTAGCCTCAGTAGTTGGTGGTGCTTTTACAGCAGACAACGGTTTGACTAAAAATACAGCAAACAATGTTCAATTAGGTGGAGCATTATTGAAAAATACAGATGTAGCAACAGCAGGATTTAATGTTACTTACTCAGGAACGGGTAGTGTATCAGTTGGAAATGCAGCACCATCAAATCGTCTACACGTAACAGCAGCAGCAAATCCAGTAAGATTTGAAGGAATTCAGGGTGGTGCAGTAGCGGATTCATTGGTAACAGCAGATGCAACAGGTGTATTACGTCAGCGTACAGTAGCATCAGTAGTCGGTGGAGCAATCACAGCAAACAACGGTTTGACTAAAAATACAGCAAACAATGTTCAATTGGGTGGTACATTATTGCAAAATACGGCTGTTGATCAAGCTGCATTTACAATGACTTACGGAGGTACAGGAAACTTTTTACATACAACAACAGGTAACGTTTCAGTAGGAAACGCAGCACCTTCAAATAAATTACACGTAACAGCAGCATCAAATCCAGTGAGATTTGAAGGTATCGTTGGTGGAGCAGTAGCGGATTCATTGGTAACAGCAGATGCTAATGGTGTATTACGCCAGCGTACAGTAGCATCAGTAGTTGGTGGAGCGATCACAGCAAACAACGGTTTGACTAAAAATACAGCAAACAATGTTCAATTGGGTGGTACTTTATTGCAAAATACAACTGTTGATCAATCTACGTTTAATATGGTTTATTCAGGAACAGGTAATTTCGGTATTGGAACGGCTTCTCCTGCGCAAAAATTAGACGTAACAGGTAATATTGCAGTAGCTGGAAATATTTTCACTTCTTCTGATATTCGTTTCAAGAAAAATGTAACCACTTTATCAGGTAGCTTAGATAAGTTAATGAAATTAAGAGGAACAGAATACGATTGGAAAGTTAAAGAATTTCCTGCTAAAAACTTTGACAACCGTCACCAAATCGGTTTCATTGCACAAGAATTAGAAAAAGTATTCCCTGAATTGGTTACAACAGCAAAAGATGGTTACAAATCAGTAGATTATACGCACATCGTGCCAGTTTTAGTAGAAGCAATGAAAGAACAACAAAAAATGATTGAGCAATTAAAACTTGAAAACTCAACATTAACGACTTCAAATGCACAAAACAATGCAAAAGTAGAAGATTTATCAAAACAAATGAGTAATTTAACAGATATGGTAAAGTCTTTGCTTACAAAAGAAACAAGCTCAACAAAAGTAATGAGTGAAAAATAGTGTGTGATGTATAATACGAAGGGGTAGTCATCACGCAATGACTACCCTTTTTTTTAACATTACCAGCTCAATTTTTACTAAAAATGAAAAAAACGACACTTATCAACAATCATATCAAACGCATAACTTATTTATTTTTTCTTTTTCTTCTTGGAAAAAATATTGCTTATGCTCAAAAAGTAGGGATTAATACTTCTTCTCCCACCAATGATCTCCACATCATATCTACTGCTGACCCTATCCGATTGGTAGGTATGCAAACAGGTTCTAATGCTGATTCTATTGTCACCATAAATAGTACAGGACTATTAAAAAGACGTAACACGAGTACTCTTTTTAATAGTTTTGCATGGCGATTAACAGGAAACAGTGGAACTGTTGATGGTGTGAATTTTATTGGTACAACGGATAATATTCCTTTTAATATTAGAGTAAATAATCAAAAAGCAGGTCGTATTGACAATACTAATGGTAATGTATTTTTAGGATATTTATCAGGAAATGTAAATACGGCTACTTATAATTCAGCTTTTGGAGATCAAACCCTTAGTTTTAATACAAGTGGATTTGGAAATGCGGCTTTTGGAGCAGGAGCAATGACCAATAATACAACAGGTTATGTAAACTCTGCTTTTGGTAGAGATGCACTTCGGTCTAATACAACAGGTAAGCAAAGTGCCGCTTTTGGAACTGGTGCATTAACTTCTAATACCACAGGAGATAATAATAATGCTTTTGGTTTTCAAGCCCTTTATGGCAATTTAACAGGTGTTGGAAACAATGCTTTTGGTTATCAAAATATGTCAAATTCAACTACTGGAAACTTTAACTCATCTTACGGTCATGCTACTTTGTACAATAACGCTACTGGTGCATACAATACTGTCATGGGAGCTAATGCCATGTTTTTAACTACATCTGGCTCAAATAATACTGCAATTGGAAATGAAGCACTTAGATTGAGTATTACTGGTTATAATAATATTGCAATTGGACATCAGGCTGGTTATAATAATCTTGTAAATAATAATCACTTTATTGGTTATCAAGCAGGATTTAACAATACAACGGGAGTATTTAACACTTTTGAAGGGAATCAAGCTGGTTATAGTAATACTACTGGTTATAGCAATAGTGCATTTGGCTACGGAGCTTTGTCCTCAAATACTACGGGTCTTTATAATACTGCTGCTGGTAGAGGGGCTCTGACTGCAAATACTACTGGTGGATACAATACTGCAATTGGTCTTGGAGCTCTGACTGCAAACACAACGGGTGCAAGTAATACTGCGATTGGTTCAGGTACATTAACCTCTAATACAATAGGGGGCAGTAATGTTGCAGTAGGTACTAACTCTTTATATAACAATACAACTGGTAGTTTTAATACATCATTGGGTTTAATTTCAATGTTAAATAATACTTCGGGAGCTAGTAATGTTGCCGTAGGATATACATCGCTTATTACAAATTCTACTGGAAATGGTAACTCTGGTTTAGGTGTTGGAACACTGTATTCTAACTCTACTGGAAATAACAACACAGCGATTGGTTTGCAAAGTCTTTATTATAATACTTCTGGAAGTTCAAATAATGCTATGGGTGTTTATGCTCTACATAATATTACAACAGGTAATAATAACATAGGTATAGGTTTTTCAGCGAGTTATTACAACCAAACTGGTAATTTCAATACGATTTTAGGTATGGATGCAGGTAAAGGAGTTAGTGGTAATTCTTATTCTAATTCTGTATTTTTAGGATTTAGATCAGGCTATGCTAACACAACAGGCGGTAACAATACTTTTGTTGGTTATCAGTCTGGTTTTATAAATACTACTGGTAGTAACAACACAATTTTAGGCTATAATGCGAATCTTGGCTCTGCTGCACTTACTAATGCCACAGCAATAGGTTATAATGCAATTGTATCTGCTAATAACAGTCTTGTTTTAGGTGGAACTGGTGCTAATGCAGTAAATGTTGGTATCGGAACAACAACTCCTTCTACCACTTTACACATGATTCCAGCGGCAGGTGCTGATCCTTTGACCGTTGAAAATATAAAAACTGGTTCAACGGCAGATTCAATGCTGACAGTGAACTCATCTGGTACGGTTAAAAAAATTACGATTGCTGCACTTTCTACAAGATTAGGTTCTA
>JAYWHK010000154.1:0-9803 GCA_043777755.1 Saprospiraceae bacterium | reverse complement strand
GCGGAGATTTACCACTCAAAAATGCAATCGTTTTCATCATTTTTTTGATTTTTTAAAGTGTTTAACAATGTGGTTTCTTAAAAAAATGTTGTTTTTAGGTTATTTTGAATGTAAAAAGCACTATTTTATAAACAAAGACTATTTTTCTTTTCCTGTCACAAATGTTTATTTATTTTTTAAAATATTGATTTTTCGGTATAAAAATAATATTTTTATTTAAAATATAAAATTTATTTAAAATATTTTTTTTCAAAATATAAAAAATACCTACTCTTGCCCCATCCTAACCTTCCCCATGAGCGCATTTTGCGCCATCAAGCCAAAGGCATGAAAGGGAAGGAAAATTTGGAGGACTTCTGAACTACGCCTACTCATCTGGTTTTTTGCTACTGCAAAGGTAACTTTAATAAAAAAGAAGTGCAATAGTTATTTCTAACTATATGGATTTAACTAATTGATAATCAATTAATTGAGATTTAAAATATTTTTAAATAGAATAATTTTTTTTTTTAAAAATAGTATATTATAAAATAATCTACGGCTATGGTTATAAATAACTATTGTGTATAAAAATTGCTTGTTGTACCTTTGCAGAAACTTTTTTTTAACAGGCTTTTAAATTAATTGAGCCTCAAATTTTACCAAATATGAAAATAGCATTATTCGACGATCATCCGATTGTCTTGAACGGATTAAACAGTTACTTTTCTCAAAAGGAAGGTGTAGAAGTTGTTGGTATGGCGAGCAGTAGAGCAGAAGTCATGGCATTGTTAACATCAAATGAAATAGATATTTTAGTATCTGATGTAATGACCGATGAAGAACTTGGTTTAGAGCTTTTTGAGGAAATACAGAAAAGCGATGTCCAAACCAAGGTGATTGTATATAGTAGCCTACAAGGTGATTTGGTTCACAATTTTTTATATGAGTATGGCGTAGTGGGCATTGTCAATAAAAGTAAAGGACTTGATGAACTTTGGCAATTGGTGGAGTTGGCTTATCTGACAACGGAATATAAAAAGCAAGACAGCGATACACCGCCGCCTACGCTTACGCCCAAGGAAAGAGAAATCACCAAATATTTGATAAGAGGTATGGCTGCAAAAGAAATTGCTATGCTGACGAACACTTCTATTCATACCATTAACAACCAGAAAAATCACCTTTTGGCAAAGTTTGATTGTATAAATACAACAGAGTTGATTTCAAGATTAACACTTATGGGTTATGTGAAAATATAAAAGAAAGATAGATTTTTTTTATAAAAGGTGTTTTTTTTATTGATTTTTTGTATTTTTACTCCCAAAATAATCAAAACTTAACGTTATGTCACAGATGAAAATTGCAGTAATATT
Source organism: Saprospiraceae bacterium (assembly GCA_043777755.1). GTDB lineage: Bacteria > Bacteroidota > Bacteroidia > Chitinophagales > Saprospiraceae > CANHEE01. The sequence continues at coordinate 8,448 of JAYWHK010000154.1, read as the reverse complement.
ATTGTTAGTCCTTTCTTTTTTTGCTTGTGCAGAAAAAAAAGAAAGCAGTCAAGTTTTTTTTCCAAAACCACCCGAAGAAAAATTGGATAGTGTTAGCACATGGCTACGGGAAGATACGAACTACTTGAAAGTCACCTATTTACCCTTTTTTGAAACACATTTTAATCAACAAATCGCCGCCAATAATATTGATTCGGCAGCACGATTATTGGATATTGCAGGGCGAATGGCCAATATTAATTATATCTTTGATTCTGTTTTGGTACAAAGGCATTTAGACTTTTTAGCTAAATATGAAACACAAATTCCTTATAGATTTCGCTCTGGTTTGTATAATAATTTAGGTTATTTTTATTCCAACACAGATTCAGTGATTATCCACGATTATAAGGCAAGTATAGCCTTCTTTAAAAAAAATAATGCTTTGCCCACAGATTATTATGGTGCTTCTAATAATGCGATTGCTAATACGGGCATAGCGCTTTGTTTTTATATTACATCCGAGCATGACAGTTGTATCATATATAGTTTAAAATCATTAGAATTTTGTAAAAAACATGAAGACTGGATATCCCAAACGAATATTTATGCTTCCATAGGGCGTAGCTATAGCAGTATTCAAGATGATGTTATGGCAGTAAAATATACAGATTTAGCGGTAGCATCTTCAAGAAAAAGCAACGATAGTGATATAATTTATAGAGTAATGGCTGACAGAATTCTGTTATTTGAAGGTACGGAAAGCCCTCTTTTTTCTCCAAGTCTCGATTCATTAGAACAATTTGAAGCCCAATGGAAGCCCAAAGACCCTAAATATAGTTTTTTGACACAATCGTTAAAAGTAATCAAACTGGTGGAAGAAGGAAAAATAAAGGAAGCTAAAACAATTTTAGATAAAATTGCCCCTTTGTATCCTATTGTAAAAGATGAGTATTTCAAGGTAGATTACCCTGATGCGCTCAGCAACTATGAAATAGCGGCTAAAAAACCGCTGAGTATGGCGCAATATTATTTAGAAGACTTAGAGGTGTCAGACAGCATGAAACATTTTATGAACATAAGCACAAACAACTATTATTTGAGTGAGGATGCCATTATTAAAAAGGATTACAAAGCAGCATTGGCATACTATAAAAAATATATCAATGCAGAGGATAGTGTGCGAAACAATAAAATCCAATATCAAGCCCGAGAACTCGAAAAGAAATACCAAACCGAGAAAAAAGAAGCCCAACTCCAACTGCAAGCGGCTGATGCGTTTAAAAAGAATGTGTTTATTGGTTTCCTCGTCTTAGGCTTACTGGCTTTTGTGTATTTTTATAGCCTTTTGAAAAAGAAAAATACCATCATCACGCAACAAAACGAACTCAATGAACATACGATAGCTATTTTGTCGCATGACATCAAAGAACCATTGTTAGGTGTAAAATTGATGTTGAAAAAAATCAACAAAGACGACCCTTTTGTGGCGCAAGCTTCGCAAAGTTTGGAAAACCAAATCAATTCCGTTAATGGAATTTTGAATAACTTACTGAAAATGAAAAAGTTATCTTTGGGCAAAAAAGATAAAAATATAAAAGCTGATGCCAAATCCGTCGTTCAAAATGTAACACAAGAATTGAGCGTAGCGATTCAAAGCAAAAGTTTGACGATTCAAAATGATTTAGAAGATGATGTAATGATTCCAATTGCACCCGAAAAACTACAAATTATTGTTCATAATTTACTGTCAAATGCCGTAAAATATAGTTTTCCAAATCAAAGTATTCGCATTTTCAAAGAAGGTAAAGGTTTTTGTATTCAAGATTTTGGCGTAGGACTTTCGCCCGAACAGCGCAGCAAAATCATGCGAGAAGTGACCGCTTCGCAACAAGGCACAAGCCAAGAACGTGGCAATGGTATGGGGCTTTTCCTCGTTGGCGCAATGCTACAAGGAGAATCCATACGACTCGTTTTTGAAAATTCAGAAGTTGGCGGAACGATTGTGAAGGTTTTGGGATAAAAATAATCACAACCCTTGTAGTATATACGATATAGTGTCAAGATGACAGTCAAGCGACAATAGGTGCTTGGCTGTCATTTTTTATGTACTAAGCAGTTGGCGGGTAATAACTTATAATTTGCCCATTACTAAATAATTTTTTTTGATTTTAAAAAAATAAACAATTGATTATCAGCTATTTATATCTATATAATTATAAATAACTATTGCAAATTTTTTTCAATGCGAGTACCTTTGTATCATCAAAAAACAAAAAGGCGGAAACCGAAAAGCCTAATAAGAGAGTAGGAGTTTTTCAAATATAAAAAATTAAAATTATGAATTTTTTCTGGATTTACGAGCTTCCCAATTGGCTATTTGCCGTGGTTTGCATTGGAACGTTTGTGATTTTCGCATTGTCAGGACTTTTTTTGACCAAGAATTTTATCATGCGCAATGCAATGGAAGATCACAACGAAATATTGAGTGCATTTATGTCAGGGTTAGGTGCGCTCTATGGTATTACGCTTGGTCTTATAGCCGTTGCGGCTTGGGAAAGTTTTGACAAAATAGACGATATCGTTTCCATCTATAATGATGTCCGTCGCTTACCTGAGCCACATCGTGGTACGCTAACGACTCAACTCCGTAGCTATGTGAAATATACAGTAGAGGAGGCTTGGCCTGCACAACAAAAAGGAAAAATAAGCAAAGAAGGTTTGAACCGTTTGCAAAATACTTACCGTGCTTTGCTCACCTTTGAACCTCAGAACACCTCGCAAGAGATACTCCTTGATGGTGCAATTAAGAACACCAATCAACTCATAACACTTTTAGAAGGTCGTATGGACAAAGTAGAAGACGGACTACCTTCGGCGGTTTGGCACGTCATCATTTTTGGCGGAATGCTCAATATCATTATTACTTGGTTTTTTTACGCTGAAAAAAGGAAAGTTTATACCATTTGTGTCGCTTTATATGCTGCTCTATTAGGCTCATTAATTTTTCTTATTGCAGCAATGGACAATCCATTCAGAGGTGAATTTAGTGTTGGTGCTGATGCATTTATTACTGCCTTAGAGTACATAAAATAGACTTTGAATCTAAAAAATTAAATCACATTATTAAAAATATATAAAAATAAACCATCAAGATGAATAAAATAACCTATACCACAATACTATGCTTGTTTTTGCCAATATTTATTTTGGCTCAAGAAAAAACAAGAACATTATCAGGCATTATTTCTACCAAAGGTTCGCCTAAAAAAGATATGATTGTTTTTGTACCACATCACCCTGAATTACGTGACACCACGGACGAATATGGCAAATACGAACTCAATGTATTAGGAGATATTCATAGATTGGACATTATGCCGATAGGTAAAGATGTACCAATGTATGCACATTTGCATCATCGCAAAGCACTTAGACATAATTTCGATACCGAGCAAGATTTAGGATATTTTACGTGGCGATTAAATTCTAATCTTCATTTTTCTAACTCTTTATTTTCAACCTACCAGTCAGGAGGAAATAACAACAACCAATCAACACTTGTTGTTAATATTGCTTACAGCAATAGTTACCATAAAAAGCGTTTTACGGTGGATTCTGACGTAAAAATACTTTTTGGAGAGAATCGTACGAGTGTTCCTATCAAACTTCCCAATGAAACGACACTGACAACAAGAAAATTGATTGCAAAAAGCGGTGATTTAATATCTGCTACCAGCAAAATAGGTTACAATATGCGACATCATATTTTTTTGTCTGTCTTGACTAATTTTCAAACACAAATGACAAAAACTTATGCAGACCCTTATGCAGAAGAAAAAGGACAGCCACTGCGAGTGGTATCTCATTTTCTTTCCCCTGCAACTTTCAATTTGGGAATAGGATTTGACTTCAAACCCAATCGTTATTTTAGCCTTTATATTTCTCCGTTAAATTTAGACGCTCAAATTGTAAAAGATAAAATATTAAGACCAAACTACAATATTATTGAGCAAAATGGAATAACAGCGCACATGGGCGCATTTTTGAATATGGATTGGAGTCATATTTTTTTTAAAAAACTATTTTATACCGCCAAGTTGCAAATGGGAACAAATTATCGTGCTAATCCTAAAACACCTAATTTGGAACGCCCTGGCTCTATTGATATACAGATGTTCAAGCATACTTTAGCATACAAAATAAACAATCATATAGCCTTGTCTTTTTCGGCAGTTCTCCGTTACGATGAAGATGTAAAGTTTAATTTGACTGAAAATGACACAAAAACAGGCAAAACAACAAATATTCGTGGGCCTCGCACTCAATATTTTCAAAATTTGGGTATTGCCATAGGTTATAACTTTGAAAATCACCTACGAATAGATAAAAAGAAAATAGAGCCTAAACCATTAGAAAAAAATAATTAAACATTCAAATTCGACCAACTTATTATTTACACGTTACAATGCGCTTTTCGAGAAAAGGCGTGCCTTTTCTCTACGGTGTTTCATAAAAAAACCGTTGCAATGTTGCAACGGTTTTTTTATGAAATATGCCCTACTCTACTCTATTCCTGTAATCTCGACACGTCTTTCACTTGACGCATCTACGCTATAGACAGAGCCTTTTTTATCTTTTGCGCTATCGCTGATACCGCCTTTAGCTTTTTCTTCGCCTTGTGTGGTCAATGACAATTTAATGCTACCATCTTTGATGTATTTTGCCAAAACACCACCATTGTAAGCACCCAAATAATTCTCAATAGAACTTACACGACGACCCGTCAAAGACTGATTGTAATCATTTGGAGCTAATGGGCTTGCAAAACCTTTGACCGTCAAATTCACTTTTTCACCAGATTTAGTGATTTCAATTAGAGCCTCCGCTAATTTTTGCAAATCGTCCATGCCTTTTTTCACTTTTGTATCAAAGAAATTCACGGTCGCTACACCGTCGCCTTTTGCACCGAAATCATTGCGAAGTGGATAATAAGCGTTGTAGGCTTGCTCATAAGTTTTTGCAGTACGACTTGCTTTTGTACGAGCATCAGGCTGGTCATTGTCGAAATACAATACAACTGGCAAAAATGATTTTACGCCAAGTTTTGTTTTTACAGGTTCGGTAGTGACGGTAGTTGTCGCTGGCGTTGTGATTTCTGTTTTCACTTCTGTTGTTGGAACAACAGGCGTTTCTTTGCATTTATTACACATAAACCACAACAAAGGCAACAATACAAATGGCAATAACCACCAGAATTTGGAGTAACCTCCGCTTGCCGCAGCAACTTCAGGAACTACTGCCGCAGGAATTTCAACTTTTGGTAAAACTACTTTTGGAGCTTCAACACGTGTAGTAACAGCTGCTGGAGTTTCTACTTTTGGCAATTCTACCTGAGAAATCACCGCGGCAGCCGCTGTTGCCGCTGCCGCTACTGGCACAGCCGAGCTTCCTACAACAGCTTTTTCCATACAACTACGCCCAACTTCTTTTCCTTTTTTATCTTTTAAAACATTGATGACATAACCGTTTTTTTCAATGGTTTTATACATTGCTTTATTTTTGTAATTACGCAAAACGCTTGAAAGTTCTTCATCACGTTTTTTACCAGAACTAAAACCTTCTGAGCGCAAACGCACCGAACCATCAGCATTGTACATCACAAAATAATACTGACCATTATTGTGTTTGAACAAAGCAACATTGTTTGCTTTATCGTTTATTTTTTTACCCAAATATTCCTCGCAAGCCAAATAATCGTCTTCTAAATCTCTATTTGCTAGTTTTGCGACTGGCGAAACTACTTTTGCGATTGTTTTTTCCGCTTTTTTCTCTACGACTTCAACACTTGGAGCTGGAACAAGTACTTTTTCTTCGATAATCGCAACAGCCGCAACCTCTTCTACAATTGGCTCTGGAACAACTATTTTTTCTTCTTCCACTTCAATATTAGGAATTACGACAGCTGCACTCGCAATAGCCGCAGCAACCGCAACTACTGGAATTTCTGCTTTCTCTTCGACAATTGGCTCTGGAACAACCTCTTCGATTACTTCTTCAATGATTGGTTCTTCGACAACAATTGGAACAACCTCTTCGATTACTTCCTCAATAATTGGTTCTTCGACAACAACTGGAACAACTTCTTCAATGATTGGTTCTTCTACAACAACTGGTGCGACCTCTTCGATTACTTCCTCAATAATTGGTGCTTCGACAATAACTGGAGCAACTTCTTCGACAACAATTGGAACAACTTCTTCTATTACTTCAATAACTGGTGCAACTTCCATAACAACTGGAGCTACCTCTTCGATTATTGGTTCTTCAATAACCTCTGCAACTGGAGCAAAGATTGGAAAAGCTGCCAACAATGCCGCTTCATCTTTATAAGGACAAGAACGAGCGATTTCTTGATGGTTTCCAGCTTTCAGAACCACATAATGCAAACCTCTTGCTTCTTCTATTTTAAAACAGGCTTCGATTTCACGGTTTTTTGCAACAGATTCTAAACCATTGTCACGTGCAGCTGCTGTTGGATAACCTTCTGAACGCATCAAAACATCGCCTTCATCGTTTGTCCAAGTGAAAAAATATTCGCCACTTTCGTGTTGGAATTTATACAAACCTTTGTGTTCTGTCGCTGTATCTTGACGGGCGTATTGACTACAAATCATGTAATCATCTGCATCACGCTCTGCTTTTGCAGGTGTTGGTTCAGGTACAATGGCAACTAGAATTTCTTCAATTACCTCAACAACTGGTTTGTCAATGTGAATACTAAACGATTGAATATCAGTCGTTTGTTTTGTAATTTCACTTAAATCAACGCCAAATGCCGCTGCACAAGCCTCCAAATGTTCTGTAATCCAAGTAATTTGTGCTTCCATCGCTTCGGCACTTGCAAAATTTCTACTGCGTGCCACTTCTTGCTTGTTTCCAGCTTTTACAACAAAATAATGCGTATCGCTTTCCGCTTTACGAATGATTCTATCGCTGTAATTCAAACTTTTCAAAACCGAAACAATACCATTATCTCTTGCCTTGGAAGAGGTGTAACCTTGACTAAACAACAAAGCGGTGCTGTCAATGTCATTTAAATGAAAATAATGCAGTTTCGTTTCCGCACTTTTCAGCGACTCGAAACAACTTTCGCCCGAAACAGAAGTCACATCTAACTGATATTGATTGGAAATAGACGTATCTTTTTCAAACTTCTTTTCTGCTTTTTTATATTTGTCTTGAAATTCACTGCTAAAACCACGAGCATAAGCAACACCATCAGCGGCATCTGCTTGTGAAGTGTAGTTTTTACTACGAGCGATTTCAAGATTATTTTGAGATTTTACTATAAAATAAACAACATCACCTTCGATAACGTACTCAATACGCTCATCTTTGCCAATATTATTCAGAATAGAACGAACACCGCCATCACGTGATGTTCCCGAAGCATAAGCCTGACTGTACAAAAAAGCACTTCCAGAAGCATCATTCAAGTGATAATAAAACTGTTTATTTCCTTCATTTTGGAAAGTTTCGACACCATAAACACCTGATGATGAGCTTTTTGCAAAATCATAAGTATCTATTTTGGAAGCAAAACCAACTTTGGTGGTCAATTGACGCTGTTGTTCAAACACGACATCAAAATCGGTGTTTTCAAAAGCTGTTCCGTGAAGAAAAGTTGCCGCAGTCTGCGCATCATCATTGCTTGTAAACGCTGGACTTGTCGCAAGTACTTGATTGTCAGTGACAATTTGAAATGCGTTAGCATCAAAACGATAGTTATTTGCGCTTGCTGCAATGGGAATTAACGCTCGGATAGCCGACAAGCAATCATCAAGCGAAGGATACGAAGGGCTGCTAAAAAGTACCGAATTGCTATCATCAGCAAACTGATACGCAAACGCCCCGTTGGGTGTTGTGTTAATTTGAAATCTCATAGTAGGTAAGGTGTGTTGTATGTTTGTTGCAAAATTATGTTTTTTTTAATAAAAAAGTATAAAAAATGCTTTTTTAGTGATAAAATAATTATAATTTTTATTTTTATATTTTTATTTATTCACTATAAAACCAATATTAAAGCCTTCAATTTAAGACGATATTAACACAAAATAGTAACAATCAAAACGAGAGAAAATTTACTAAAATAAAAAATTTATTTCACTTTTCATAAAACACTCATAAACAACACTTTACAAAATTTTATTTAATACTAAAAAATTCAAAATCGTGACATGATATTCACAATGGATATTGGTTACAGGGTTTTCTTATAAAAATACTTTGGGTGCAGCATACCTTTGTAAAAAAATAAAAAACAAAATGTAATTTTGTGAGAGAAAAAAGGGAAGGATAGATTAAGACTGAAGGTGCAGTAGGAAAAACCAGTGTGCGTTGAAGAGTCCCTATCCTTTTACTTCAAACAATACCGGACAGTTTAGGAGGCGATGAAGCCTGAGTGAA
>JAYWHK010000153.1:0-26597 GCA_043777755.1 Saprospiraceae bacterium | reverse complement strand
TATCAATTTTTTATTTTTATAAAAATTATAAAAAAATTATAAAATTTTAGTGTCAAAAAAAATTATGCCTAAAATTTCAAAAACTGGAACATCGAGTATGTAGATTGTAAGTTCAAAATTATTGCTCCTAATAGTGTTTGCGAAGAAAGTAACAACATTTATTTACACTTAGATCAATATGACCCTAAAATTAAATACCGCTGGTATTTGCCATCAGATTGGAATTTTATTGGACAACAAGGCAATTCAAATTCAATTGATAATGTACCATATGTACAGGTTATAAAATTTCCAACGTATAAATATTATCCACAATATTTAAAAATAGAAGTTCTCTCTAAAACAACTGGAGTTTGGGCAACAAAAGAGATAAAATTAGTAGATTGTGACGGCGATGATCCTCCTTGTGACGGAGTTGGCGGAAAACCAAGTAACGGTAACACGAATGATAATCCTCCTGCAACATTCAGTATATATGATGTAACTGGTCGCTTAGTAAAAAGCGGAAAGATTGATGAATTAACTGATTTCAGAATAGACAATATTAATGGTATAATGTTCTGTGTTTATTACGACAGCGAAGGTCGTTATATAAAGACAGTAAAACTTGCAACATTTAACCTTTATTAATTCACTAACGCCAATAATGCAATTATTTGCATTATTGGCGTTTTTATAATTACTCAACTATGAAATCGTTATATATCATATTAATGTTAATATTTTTATCGTTTTCAAATACTTCTGCGCAGAGTTATATTGGTCTGAACTTAGGTATTGGTATCGACAATATTAAAGAAAAAGAAAATTCAGTTAATTTTAAGGTTCTTGATAAAGGTTACAAAATAAAGTATATGTCTTATGGTTTGAGATACGAAAAAAAAATATTCAAGAACTTAGCAATATCAATAAATAATGACTTTTCAGTTAGTAAGTTTAGTACTAATTCTAATGGTATAAATCCAATAGTTGAAATGAAGATGAGGAATAATAGAAGTTCACTGATAGTAAAATATATTTTGTATGACAAGATATTTTTTGGTGTGGGCTTAAATAGTCTTTTTGTGTCAGGTAAAAAAAAGCATCATTATATTAATGATAATAGAGGTTATTCAAGCCTTGAATTAATTCATTTAAATCCAATCTATACGATTGGTATTAATATTCAAAGAGTTTTAATAGAATTTTATCATATTAATGGGAATATTTATCATAATTCAAGTGAAGATAGCATAATTCAACCTATAAAATCAATTGGCTGTTCAGCATCTTATTTATTCAGATTACCTCAACGAAATAATAAAAAGGGCGTAGAGTGTCCAACGTTTTAAAAAATGCACAGAACAATGCATCTACGCACAGCACTCCTAAACGTCGTGCCGTCGCAGATGCGACCGTTGTGTCAAAAGGCGGCTACGCCAGCCTTTTGACACAACAAGCAGGGCTTACGCCCAAGTTGTACAAAGTGCGGCTAACGCCCGCCTTTTGACACAACAAGCAGGGCTTACGCCCAAGTTGTACAAAGTGCGGCTAACGCCCGCCCTTCGTACAACTTGGGCTTTACGAAATTTGAAAAAACTTTGAGCAAAGCTCAAACCTTTTCAAACTTCGTAAAGCCCTGTTTGTTAGCGGAAATGGTAACTAAAGCACTGATAACGAGTAAGTTATAGCAATTGATTATCAGATAATTGCAAAGTTACATCGAAATGATAATTGGCTTGTTTTCGAGATAACAATTAATCAGATTTTTGGTTTCTGTACAAACAGAAATATCGTGTAAATAATTGATTAACAGGTAATTATAAGGTTACAAAAAACAATCAATAAAAAAATGTAACTAATTCATTATGAACAAATTACGATAGAAAATCAGGTTAAACGAAAGAAAAATTAACTAACATATAATTTATTGATTATCAATTCATTAATAAAGTTAATCAAAGAGTACTCATTCCAAGCAAAAGCAAGTCTTTGAGCTTTGATACTTTCCGATGATTCGGATTTTTTGAGTAATGCAAGGCAAAATCTACGAAATATCGCTAAATTAAGTACTGCATTTTTTTCTCTTAATCTTAGCTTGTCTTCATTAAAAGAAACATCTAAATGCCAGTGAAGTTCATTTTCAATAGACCAATGTTTTCTAATTAATAGGAGTAGCATCTTGGCATCTGCCGCTAAACTTGTTAAATAATAATGTATTTCAAGCGTTTTTTTACCATTTAGCTCTCTTTCTCTTTTGACACAAACTAACGTTTTTAAGTTTTTCCAATTAGCAGCATCAGGAAAAAACCTTAAATCAGTTATGATATAACAAGTGCGAGTATCAGTTCTAAGACCTTGTTTATCAACGGTTTGTGCAACATCAACGACTAAGGCAGTGTCTGAAAAGTATTTAAAAAAATCAGAAACTTCTTGATAAAAAAGTTTATTGTTCTTTTTCAGTGCGAGTATATAGTCTGCTCCTTTGTCAATAATACTTTTAGCGACCAATGGCATTGTTGCAATAGCATCTATGGTAACAATAGCTCCTTGAAGATGTAAATCGTTGATAAACAATGGAATAGCCTTCTTTTCGCAACTTTTTTATCTGCAAGAATCTGACCGATAGTTACTTGACGATTACTAAGATAGGCATTGATAACCAGTAATCCCGTTTTGCTATGCTCCGAAGTTCGAGTTGCACGAAGTACTTTACCATCTATATGGATAAGATTAGGGGTTAATTCTGCTGCTATGGGTTCTAATAATTCTATATTTGTCATTCTATTTTTTTAATGACAAATATGGAGTTTTTAATCAAATTTTTTATATTTACTAAATAATTTTATTTTATAATATGTGTTTATGTGTTTTTATTTCTTTCGTTCAACCTGTTGATTTTGAAACAATTAAAAGAAATTATTTTAACTGAATTGTTATAATGAAACATGGAAACAAAGTTTTAAAAAAAGTTACACCCAAGCTACAAATATTCTTTTGCCATCAGTTTCAATCCATTCTGATTGCCAATTTTTTATTTCTGGGTGGTCAAAAACCAACAAATAGCCTTCCGAATGATTGCAAAGGTACTAAAATATTTTCAAAGTATAGTTGATTTTTTTATTCCATTTTTTACCAAAAATAAACACATTTTTATTGAAAAAACGAAAAAAAAGATATATCTTTGCAGTTGAATTTTCAAAAAAAGGTGAACAGCTTTATTATTAATTTTTATTTGTAAAATATTGATTTTTAACGTTTTATATATTTTACAAAAATAAATTTCCTCCTTTCTGAGGAATAGCAAAAATTTCATGTCAGATTCGTTACAAAGGATTGTCCAAGTAAATATTGAGGACACAATGAAAACCGCTTACATTGACTACTCAATGTCGGTAATTGTTTCACGTGCCTTACCAGATGTACGTGATGGATTGAAACCCGTACACCGTCGTGTATTGTTCGGTATGAATGAGTTGGGTATGCAATACAACAAGTCGCACAAAAAGTCGGCTCGTATTGTTGGTGAAGTTTTGGGTAAATACCACCCGCACGGTGACAGTTCCGTGTATGATACGATGGTTCGTATGGCGCAAGACTGGTCTTTGCGTTATCCGTTGGTTGATGGTCAAGGAAACTTTGGCTCAATGGACGGCGATAGCCCAGCGGCGATGCGTTATACGGAAGCACGTTTGAAGCGTATCGCTGACGAATTGCTCTCTGATTTGGAAAAAGATACGGTTGATTTTCGACCGAACTTTGACGATACCTTAGAAGAACCTTCTGTTTTGCCTGCAAAAATCCCAAATCTACTCATCAATGGTAGTTCGGGTATTGCAGTAGGTATGGCAACGAACATGATGCCGCACAACCTTACGGAAGTGGTGGACGCTGTAATGGCACAAGTAGATAATCCCGATATGACAACTGCGGATTTAATGCAGTTTGTCAAAGCGCCCGATTTCCCTACAGGCGGTATCATTTATGGTATGAATGGCGTACATGAAGCGTTTGAAACGGGTCGTGGTAGAGTAGTGGTTCGTGCAAGAGCGAACATCGAAACTTCTTCGAGCGGACGTGAAACCATCATCATTACAGAGATTCCTTATCAAGTGAACAAGGCGCAATTGGTGGTAAAAATCGCCGAATTGGTCAATGATAAAAAACTAACGGGTATCAGTGATTTGCGTGATGAAAGTGACCGTACAGGTTTGCGAATCGTTATCGAAATCAAGCGTGATGCGATGGCAAATGTTGTTTTGAGTAGTTTATTCAAATATACGCCGTTGCAAACGTCTTATGGTATCAACAACGTTTGTTTGGTAAATGGTCGTCCGAGAACCCTTGGTTTGAAGGATTTGATTACAGAATTTATCAAATTCCGTTTGGAAGTGATTGTTCGCCGTACTAAATTTGAACTTAAGAAAGCGGAAGATAGAGCGCATATTTTGGAAGGTTTGTTGGTGGCTTTGGACGATTTGGACAGAATCATTGACTTGATTCGTGCTTCAAAAAATGTAGATGAAGCGCACAATGCTTTGGTTTCTACGCAGTTCAGATTGACTCCTGCAACAGCAGCGTTGATTGATCAACACGATGGTGTGCCTGGTAATTTACCAGACACTTATCAGTTGAGCGATGTACAAGCAAAAGCGATTTTGGAAATGCGTCTTTCTCGTTTGACGGGTTTGGAGCGTGACAAAATTCAAAATGAATACGCTGGTCTTCGTCAGTTGATTTTGAGATTGAACGAAATTTTGAATAGCGAAGAGTTGCAACGTGGCATTATCAAAGATGAATTAACGGAAATTAAAGACAAATTTGGAGATGCTCGTCGTACCGAAATCAGTTATGCTGACGGTGAAATTAGCATCGAAGACATGATGGCAAATGAGGAAATGATGATTACCATTTCACATTTGGGTTACGTAAAACGCACAGCGTCAAGCGAATACAAATCGCAAGGACGTGGCGGACGTGGTTCTCGTGGTTCAAAAACACGAAACGAAGATTTTGTAGAACAGTTGATTGTTGCGAACAACCACGACTTTTTATTGCTCTTTACAGAACAAGGAAAATGCCATTGGGTTCGTGTATATGAGATTCCAGAAGCAAGCAAGCAAAGTGCTGGTCGTGTGATTCAGAACATTGTGCAGATGCCGATGGACGATAAGATAAGGGCGTTTATTAAAATCGCTTCGGAAGATTTCCAAAGCAGAGAATATGTCGAAAATAACTTTTTGATTTTTTGTACGGCACAAGGTCAAATCAAAAAAACAACATTGTCCGATTTTGCTCGTCCAAGAAACGGTGGTATTTTGGCAATGGGAATCCACGAAGGCGACCGTTTGTTGGAAGTGAAAATGACCAATGGTTCAAACGAAATCATCATCGCCAGTACAACTGGAAAAGCGATTCGATTTAATGAAGCGGCTGTTCGTCCGACAGGACGTACTGCAAGCGGTGTTCGTGCCATTTCATTAAAAGAAGATGGCATAGATGCAGTCGTTGGTATGGTTTGCGTAGATAAAAACGACGAAGCAGCTTCTGTTTTTGTACTTTCTGAAAAAGGAAATGGAAAACGCTCGGCAGTCGAAGATTACCCAACAGTAGGTCGTGGTGGAAAAGGTGTAAAAACCATCAATATCACGGACAAAACAGGTAATTTGGTTGCGATAAAATCCGTAACAGATGAAGAAGATTTGGTAATTACTTGTAAATCAGGCATTACGATTCGTGTTTGGATGGCAGATTTCCGTATTATGGGACGTGCAACACAAGGTGTTCGTGTAATCCGTATTGACGATGGAGATAGCATCGCTGACGTTGCAGTTGTAAAACACGAAGAAGAAGTAGCTGAAAACATCGAAATCGTAGATGGCGAAGGTGTAGAAATCATTGACAATGCAGAAAATACTGGAACGGTTGAAAATACTGATGCGCCAGATGTTGCTGCCAATGACGAAACGATAATTGAAGAATAAATTTTAAAGATAAATTTGATAAAAAAAATCCATGTTATACTACAACATGGATTTTTTTTATCAAAATTTTTATAAAAAAATCCTAATTTATCCTAATAATCATTTCAATCAGTGTTCCTATCCTTCTTCGGTACAATCTCCGTTTGAACAATCAAACAATTAAACAACACTACTGTGCCACTTTCGATAATCGCATTGAATATTTTACTCAGATAAAATTTTCTTTCATTGTAATTTTTAAAAAAAATCCTGATTTATCCTAATAATCATTTCAATCAGTGTTCCTATCCTTCTTCGGTACAATCTCCGTTTGAACAATCAAACAATCAAACAACGCTATGGCTTCACTTTCCATCATGGCATTGAATATTTTGATGTGAGAAAAATTTTGTAAATCATTGATATGCAATGGTTTAGGAATGATTAGTTGATTCTCAATTAAAAAATCTCGTTTTGTTCCTTGTAGCAAAGGTTCGGAAGGCGTGTACCATTTATCACCTTGTTTCAAAGCAATATTGGCATAAGTGGTGTCGGTCAAAAAGCCATTTTTAACGATGATAACTTCTTGATTATCAACGATTAAGTCGTTTAATAAATCTCTTTTTGAAAATTTAAAATGGTATGAAAAATCATCACCGACATGAACCAATCGAAATGAACTAATAGGCTTGATGGAATAGGGTAGGAGTTCGATGAAAAACGACTTTTCGTTGTACAAAAATCGGCACTTAAATACCTGATTATCAGTATTTTGTGTAGCCAATATTTTTTCTTCTTTTGAAAAAATATTTTCCAAATCAAGTTTTTTTTCAGAAGGAAAAAAATGTTTAAACGTGCGATTCAAACGTTTTTGATGGTAAGACAAAAGTGCCGCTTTACCATTTTGTACTTTAATGGTTTCGAGGAATGGGAACATAGATTTTTTGTATAAGTTCTTGATATTCAGTATTTTCGTTAGAAAAAACAGTGATTCCACCACCACTTTTAAAAAAAAGCTGTTCTCCTTTTTTTTCCAAAAAACGAATCATCACACCGCTGTTTACTGTTTTTCCGTCAAAAAAACCGACAATACCTGTATAATAGCCACGTTCATAATTTTCGGCTTCGCTGATGATGTTCAAAGTGCTGGGTTTTGGTGCGCCACTGATAGAGCCAGCTGGCAAGAGGCTATCGAAAATTGTACCGATGTTTTCTTTCCAATCTTGCGGCAATTCACCTACGATTTCTGAGCTTACTTGCAGTAAATCTTTCGTATTGGTGCGTATCAAATCTAAATACCTAAAACGTTCAACTCGAACTTTTTTAGCCACTCGACTCAAGTCATTTCTGATAAAATCGACAATGGTATGGTGTTCTGATTTTTCTTTTAAGTTGTTCAAAATCAATGATTTAGCATCTGGAATATTAGCATCAATCGTTCCTTTCATAGGATTAGAGCTGATGCTTCCATTGGCATTGATTTTAACAAAAATTTCTGGTGAAAAACAAACAAACTCATTTTTGAAAAGCAATTTATATTTTGCTTTTGCATGGTGAAAAATATGCTGAAAACTAAGGTTGGTTTCTACTTCTGTTTGAAAAGTGAGGTTGGTCAAAAAGGAATCGCCACGCAGGAGTCCTTTCTGAACAATCTGAAAAGATTTTTGATATTCCGCAAACGAAACAGGTGTTTTTTTCCAAAGATTCGTTTGCGGAAGTGGTAATACATTTTGGTAATCGTAAT
The DNA here is from genome assembly GCA_043777755.1 of Saprospiraceae bacterium. Lineage (GTDB taxonomy): Bacteria > Bacteroidota > Bacteroidia > Chitinophagales > Saprospiraceae > CANHEE01. Next base: position 18,911 of record JAYWHK010000153.1, on the reverse strand, counting down.
TTGTAATACCTTCAATATCAAAGTAAATGTTATTTTTTGTAATGCCTTTTTCTAAAAAAACATTGATATTTTTTTTATCAAAATCAACCACAAACAAAAAAGGTTTTCCTTCTTTGCCGTATTGATTCATCAGCTGAAAGCCGTTATTTCTATTCTCTTTCAATCGGACAAGTCATACAGTGAGAGCCACCTCTCGCTCGAGAAAGCTCATTAGATGGCAATGTAATAATGGTATTTTTAACATCTTCGGGCTTCAATTCGCCACTTTCAAATTTTGCCAACAATTGACGTGCATGAATCACCTGATAACCATAATCTTTGAAAGCCATTTCTGTTTTTGGATTGCGGTCATAAGTTAGCGCAACACCTGGACGAAGTGCCACCAAATTGCAGCCATCTGTCCATTGTTCACGCTCTTGCCAAGGAGATTCGCCATCGCCCGAGAAGATGAATTTCATTTTATTATTGATTTCTGCACGGATAAATTCCTCCAAAGTACCATAAACGGTTGTGCTTCCTGTATGACGATAAACTTCTACATACGAACTCAAGCCTTCTACGATAATAGGCTTGAAAGCAGTGGTATGATTGGAATTTATCTGTGTGAAAATAGTGTCCAAGTGCATATACGCACGGTCGGGCGGAATATTCACCTGTACGACATTACGAATAACGCCTTTTGCAAAAAGTGCATCTTTCAATAGACGAATTGAGTAGGCATTTGTGCGTTCAGAACAGCCAATCAGCAAGTAATCTTTGTTGATAATCATCATGTCACCACCTTCGATGCTTACAAAATCGCCTTTTTTGGAAGGTGGAAAAGCATCGACATCGTTCATGTTGATGATGCGGTTGTTGTCACGTAAATCTTTAAAAATTGGATGTGCAAAAAAGATGAATCTCGCCAAGAAATTTTCACGGTAACGTGCTGAACGAGAGGCTTTTGTGATGACAATATGGTCATTGACACAAACAGCAATGTCACGAGTAAAAATGAAATTAGGAATCGGGTCGAACATATAATAGTCCTCTTTTTCCATGTAACCACTAATCAATAAATCTGCCAATTCATCGTTGCTTAGGTTTTGTAACATTTCCTTGCAACTTGACGGAAGTTCCTCATAATCAAGGATTTCTGTAATCATCCATTGCTTACTTTCCTCGTCAGAACCCAATGCTTCTGCCAATAATTGATGTGTTTCCAATACATTTTCTTTGCCAATAAAAGCGTGCAAAACGGCAGTGAAAATATCGTGTTCTTCTTGCATATTGGGCAAGTGAACGATGTCATCAAAGAGCAATTCGGCAGCGTCTTTTGGCGAAATACGAGCAATGCCTTCGTCTGGACGATGAACAATAACACGCTTGAGTGTTCCGATTTCAGAGCTACAATGAACTCTTGGAGTGCTTGTTTGAACTGGATTTGGTCGAGCCATAAATTATTTTTTCTCGTTTAGGAGATTAATTTTATTAAAATTTGCTGCAAAGATACTACTTTTTTTTCTTTTGTCTAAAAAAATCCCCAATTAAACGGTTTCCACAAACTATCTATCAGCGTAAAATGTTGTTTTTCTTTAAACTCAGGATTGATAAAAACCAAACCAAACTGATATAAGTCAATGGATAGGGTAGTGGAAGGGTGACTTTTGACCGTTTCCCAAGCCTCGCTCATGCCTTTTGACCAATAAATATCATCAAAAATAAAAATAGTTTGAGCATGGGCGAAAGGAAGACTTTTTTCAAAATAATCAATCGTAGGCATTTTTTGATGATTTCCATCTAAAAAAATCATATCCAAACGCTTGGTTTTCTCTAAAACTTCTGGTAAAACGGTATTGATATTGCCTCGATGAATCGTAATGTTGCTTGCTTTGAAAAGGTCAAAATTAAGCTGTGCAATATCGGCTATTTTTTCGGAACCTTCGATGGTTTGGAGTGTCGCATTGGGCGCAGCTTTGCTCAAATACAAACTCGCCACACCAAAAGAAGTACCCAATTCGATGATTTCTTTTGGCTTATAATGATGTACAATTTTGAAAAGCAATTGGCAAAAATTCTCTCTTGTCAAAGAGGTTTTGGCAATGTCAGCGACTTTTCGTTTGTTACTTTTGATAACAGCCGAGCCAGCACCAAAATCTTCCACTTCAATAATAGATTGATTGTCAAGTAATTGTGTGCGCAACTGCTCGATGTCTTTAAAGTGGTAATAAAATTTATCGTCTTCTAATACTTCTTTGATAAAATCAAAAACAAAAGGCGAATGAACGTCGTACTTCGTTTTCGCCTTCCAATAATATTTTAAAATATAAAAAATTTTTTGAATCATAAGGTTTTAAAATTTTTCACTCAAAACATACGGCAACATTGTTCTCCAAGTTTGCCAGTCGTGCGGCATATCTTCGCCCCAAACGTCGAGGTCATGCCAAATTCCTTTTTTCCAAAGCAATTCTGAAAAACGACGAGAAGCCTCAGGTTCTTCATAATTTCCAGAACCTGTCAAGATGTGAATGTGCTTGGTTTGTTTGATTTTATCCAAATACCATTCTTCATTCAAGCCTGGCAGGTATTGTTCAGGAGAGTTGAAATATACTTCATTGTCGTAATAACCCTTGGTGTATTCGCTCAAATCGTAACAACCACTCATCGCAATCACGCCATTTATCAAATCTGGTCTTTTCAAAAACAAATTCATCGAATGTAGCGCACCAAACGAAGCGCCACAAATGTAAATTGGTGTAGCATTACCTGATTTGCTTTTTAAAAAAGGAATTACTTCATTAAAAACATATTGATTGAATTGGTTGTGACGAATTGCCTTGTGCGGAGGATACATATCATTGTTCAACCAACTCTCTCGATTGATGCTATTGATGGAAAAAACCTTGACTTTGCCAGCGTCTATCAATGGTTTAATCGCATTTATTAGCTCAAAACGCTCGTATTCCAAGTAGTCCGCAGCAGCAGTTGGAATTAAAAGTAAGCTAAAACCATAAGTACCATAAACGGCAATTTCCATATTTTTGTCCAAAGCTGGACTGTGCCAATTGTGTATTTCTTTTTGCATATATCACTTTTTTTGATTTTTTTATAATTCTAAACCTCTATACAATCGCTTCAGTGGCAAGGGACATTCCTGTAAAGCGTACAAAATTGCAATAGCTTCGTCACCTTTATATTCCCGCATCAGCCACGAAACATCACTTTGTTTGGTATGAACGGTTACTAATTTCCTTTTTTGATGAATTAAAACATACTCTTTAAAGGTTTCCAAACTTCTATAAAATTCAAATTTATCGCATCTGTCAAATTTATCTGTACTATCTGAAAGTACTTCAACAATTATTAAAGGATTCACAATAATGTCTTTCCTATTGTCATAAAATATAGGTTTTTCACAAATAACTGCTGCATCAGGATAAAGTACCCTGTCAAATGCTTCAATACGAATTTTCATATCACTGCCATTGACAAAGTAATTGAGTTCGTTATCGTCAATAAAATTGTTTAAAAGAGTTGTGGCTTTTGTGCCTAAAATATCGTGGTTAAAAGTACCTCCAGGCATTTTGATGATTTTTCCGTTATGAAATTCGCTTTTATACAATGCTTTTTCTTCTCTTTGAAAGTATTTTTCCAAAGAAACCAATCGCTCTGCTTTCTGTTTCGGAGCTGGCATATTTAAAGTTGCTGCGCTTGCTGTCATTTTAAATTTAATTTTATTACAAAGATACTATATTTTTTTTCAATTGCAATTTTTTCAAAAAATCATTTGCTTCAGCAATGCTCGCTTTGCAAAATCAAAGTCGAAATCTATGAACGCTGGCAGCGTTATTTTGTCAAAAAGCAGTATTTTTACGTATATTTTCGTCTTTAATAATGAAACGCTGCCAGCGTTTTAGACTCGAAAAAGCAATGTAGTCAGTTATTTATACTTTTATCACGACGACAAAATAACTGTGTTTGTTTAGATGCGCCTACTGCTGTTTTTAATTATTTTTGAAAATGAAAAAAAAACAATCTTAAAAGTATGGAAAAGTCAATCAAAAATTGCTATTTTTGCATCCAAAATTTGCTTTGATTGTAAAATAAATCAATCAACTTAATCAACTAATTATTTATATGTTTGAAAGTTTAAGTGAAAAATTAGAAGGTGCGTTTAAGTCGCTTCGTGGAGATGGAAAATTAACCGAACTCAATATTGCCGAGTCGGTCAAAGAAATTCGCCGTGCATTGGTGGCTGCCGATGTGAACTATAAAATTGCCAAAGAATTTACAGACAAAGTAAAAGATCAAGCACTTGGCACTGCCAATGTTTTGAAATCTGTAAAGCCTGGCGAATTGATGATTAAAATCGTCAATGATGAATTAACGCAGTTGATGGGCGGTACTCAAGTGGGTATCAACCTGAAAAGCAGCGGTATTTCAGTGATTTTGATTGCTGGTTTGCAAGGTTCTGGTAAAACTACTTTTACTGGTAAATTGGCTTCTTACTTGAAGACTAAGCGTCAGAAACGTCCTTTAGTGGTAGCCTGTGATGTTTATCGTCCAGCAGCTATTGAGCAATTGACCGTTTTGGCAGAGCAAGTTGGTGTTCCTATTTACAAGGAATTGGACAATAAAAACCCTGTCGAAATTGCGTTGAACGCCATCAAAGAAGCAAAAGCGATGGGCTGCGATGTAGTCATTGTGGATACAGCGGGTCGTCTTTCGATTGACGAAGACATGATGCAAGAAATCGCAAAAGTCAAAGCGGCTGTTCAACCTTCCGAAACGCTTTTCGTCTGTGATTCAATGACGGGTCAAGATGCCGTTAATACAGCCCAAAATTTCAATGAAAGATTGAATTTTGATGGCGTTGTTTTGACGAAATTAGACGGTGATACTCGTGGTGGTGCTGCGCTTTCTATCAAATATACGGTAGGGAAACCAATTAAATTCGTTTCGATGGGCGAGAAGATGGACACTTTAGATGTGTTCTATCCTGACCGTATGGCGAACCGTATTTTGGGAATGGGTGATATTGTTTCTTTCGTTGAGCGTGCGCAGGAGCAATTCGATGAGGAAGAATCAAAACGCCTTGAAAAGAAAATTAAGAAAAATACCTTTGATTTCAATGACTTTTTAGGTCAAATGAACCAAATTCGTAGAATGGGTGACATTAAATCTCTGATGTCTATGATTCCAGGAATGGGCAATGCGCTCAAAGATATTGATATTACAGACAAAGATTTGCGTCGTGTAGAAGCAATTATTCAATCTATGACTCCAAAAGAGCGTAAAAATCCTGATTTAATTAATTTGAGTCGTAAAAAACGCATCGCCCTTGGTTGCGGACGTTCTCTTGACGATTTGAATGGTTTTATCAAGCAATTCAACCAAATGCGTGAAATGATGCACAAGTTGAGTACTGGAAAATTCCCAGGTATGCCAGGAATGGCACCACCAAGTGGAGGTTTTAGAAGAAAGTAATTTTTTAAGAGAGTAAGAAAGTAGGAGAGCAAGAAAGGCTTTTTTTAAGATAAAAAACCGCTACGTGTCGTTTAAGATACGTAGCGGTTTGTGTATTTTATAAATTTTCTCTATATTTGCACACCTCATCAAGAATATGAAGAAATCGGTGATATTGCCGACAACCAAATCATATACTTGTATGGTAACTTCAATCATCATGGAGTTAGTCAGAATTATGCTAATTGTCATAATTTGGTTCGTAATAGACCAATTATTCAATAAAAAGGATAAGAACGACTAAAAAAAGAGGTCGGTGTAACAGCACCGACCTTCTTATTTCTCGGTAACAACCGACAACTTCAATAATATATGGAATTACAAAGGTACAACTTTTCTCTATATTTTCAAAATTATTTTACTACTTTTTGCTCAATATCGTTTCCTTTGCTATCGCCAAGAATGACATTGCTAAGTGGTAAAAGTTCGATTATGCCATTTCCACGATTTTTTGCTCAACAGGATGCACCCAACCGTAGATATCTTCTACAGTGCCGTTGCGCAAACCATTGATTTCGTCGTACAACATATTGCCAATTTTTCTACTTTCCAGTGAAGGCAGAATCATATTTAAATCGCCTGTATTGATTTCTGCAACATGGGAAACAACCGCTGCCGTTCCTGCGCCAAATACTTCTTGCAAAGTACCGTTTTTGTAAGCGTTCACTACTTCTTCGAGTGACAAAGGTCGCTCTTCAAAAGGAATATTTTTTGCTTTCAAAATATGTTTAAAAGTATTCAATGTAATGCCTTTCAGTATAGTTCCGTCAGCCAGTGGCGTTACGACTTTTCCATCAATTACAAAAACAAGATTCATCGTACCAGCTTCTTGAATATATTTAAACTCTTTAGCGTCCATCCACATTACTTGGTCGTAACCTTTTTCTTTTGCCAATTTTGCGGGCAACAAAGAGGCGGCATAATTACCAGCTGTTTTTGCTTCTCCAACACCACCAGCCGCAGCTCTAATATATTGATTTTCAACGATTAATCTTACAGGTTTGGTATAATAAGGGCCAACAGGACCCGTCATAATGATGAATGTATATTCGTCGGATTCTTTTACGCCAATATGATTTTCAGTTGCAAACATCAAAGGGCGAATGTAAAGCGAAGAGCCAACTTTTGTTGGAATCCACTCGCTATCTAACGCCAATAATTCATTCAATCCATCTAAGAAAAGTTCTTCGGGAAACTCAGCCATACACATACGACGTGCAGAAGCATTCATACGTTGAGAGTGCATTTCTGGGCGGAAAAGACAAGGTACGCCGTCTTGATTTTTAGAGGCTTTCATACCTTCAAAAATAGATTGACCATAGTGCAGTCCCATATTGACTGGGCTGATTTTGATAGGTGCAAAAGGAACGATGCGGGCATTTCCCCAACGTCCATTTTTATAGTCGGCTACAAATATATGGTCGGAAAAAACTCGACCAAATGGAATGTTATCGAAATCAACTTTCGAGATGCGAGATTCTTTAACGGGTTTGATTTTAATCTTGTAAGCCATTGTTGATAATTTTTTTTAATTTTAAATGCTAATTGTTTGAAATAATTGCTCAAATGTAGCTAATTTTGTCTTTTCTGAAAAGACAATGCAAAAATAATATTTTTTTTGAATAAAACGTTATTTGTTTTATAAATATTTTGCAAAAGACCTTTTTTTTTAGATTAATCAGAATAATATTTTATATAATTGAAAAATACATTTTTAAATATCTTATACTTTAATGTACAAACTGTGCAAGATAGTGACTTTATTGGTGACAATCAAAAAAAATTATTGATTGTCATTGCCAATGAAGGGGATAAAAATGATGCCAATACTGAATTTTTATCAAAAATAATCGCTGCTATTAAGTACAATCTAAATGACGATGCAGTTCGTGTTTTTATAGAAAATGATGCAAAATTGACCCTAAATTCAAGTATTGCTCAGTATAATACTGAAGATGTACTTGTTTTTGGACTGAGTAACGCACAATTGGGTATTTTTATACAGCAAAAAAAGTACCAACCCTTTGAGATTCAAGGTGTTCGCTACCTTTTTTCTGATAATTTGACTGAAATCCAAACCCAAAAAGAGTTAAAAGGCGCACTTTGGGACGCATTGAAAAAAATGTTTCTTTAACAGTGATTAAATTCGCCGCTACAATCAAAATTAACGTATGGCAACTAAAATATATCCACCAGTCTATGAAGAAATGAGCGATTGGCCCATTTACAAACTGAGTGAAGACCGCAAAAATTTTGTTCAAGAAATCAATCAATATACTTTTGAGCAGTTGCGCAAGCAATCGCCTCAAAAAATAGCGGATTTGATTGCTTCGGTGGTGTATCAAGAGCGCAACCGAATGAGGGAAATGCCTTGGAAAGTTGATCCGCCGAGCGATGCTCAGTTTTGGTCAAAAATCAATAAAAAACTGATTCGGGAGGTTGATGAAAAAAATCCAAACGATGTTCAAAATAACGAGGAATTGTTGTTGAAAGTCATCAACCGTTATTCGGAAGAAATCGTAGGAACGTTCAAAATTCCTACATTTCAGTTTGCACGTAAGTTTTTGGGCGTTTTTTTTAGTAGAATTATGAATTCTGCTTCGGCACAAGGCTTTTTTAGAAGTGTTCGCCGTTTGATTTTTGGAGGAACACTCCAATTGTTCGAGCGATTCAAAGTAGTTGGTGATATTGACCATATTCGAGGACTTTTTAAGCAAGGATCGGTCATCATTGTCCCAACGCATTTTAGCAATTTGGACTCTATTCTGGTAGGCTACGTCATGGATTCTGTCTTGGGTATGCCTGCTTCTACGTATGGTGCGGGTCTTAATCTTTACAACAATGGCGCACCAGCTTATTTTATGAATCGTTTGGGTGCTTATCGTATTGATAGGCGCAAAAAAAATAGTGTTTACCTCGAAACACTCAAAGCCATGTCTAATTTGGCGATTCAGAGAGGTGTAAGTAGCTTGTTTTTTCCTGGTGGCACACGTTCTCGTTCAGGAAGTTTGGAAACAAAGCTCAAAATGGGGCTTTTGGGAACAGCCGTTGAAGCGCAACGGGCTATGTTTCAGAAAGGAGAGGAGAAAAAAGTATTTATTGTGCCTCTGGTGATGTCGTATCACTTCGTTTTGGAAGGACAATCGTTGATTGAGCAATATTTGAGGTCGGAAGGGAAAGAGAAATATACAAAAGGAACTCAAGACGAGTTTTACAGCCTTCGCAGTGTATCGAAGTTTTTTTGGCAGTTTTTGGCAGAAGATTCTGAACTAACTTTGTCGTTTGGGAAACCAATGGACGTAATGGGGAATTTTGTGAACAAAGATGGTGTGAGCCACAATAAATTCGGAGGCGATTTAGATATTAAAGAATATTTTATGTCTAATGGTCAGATTACGAGTAATTTACAAAGAGAAACGGAATACACTAAAATCTTGTCAGATAAAATTGTAGATCGTTATTTTCAAGAAAATGTGGTTTTGAGTAGCCATTTGATTGCTTTTGCTGTATTCAAAATGTTGGAAAATCATTACGAAAAATTAAATATTTATAGTATTCTTCGTTTAGATGCAGACGACCATATTTTTCCTTATGACAGTGTGAAAAATGCGGTTGCTGATTTGCAAAAAGTATTGTTTGCTTGGGAAGCGGAAGGGAAAGTAAAGCTCTGTGAGCAAATCCATTGGCAGATAGACGATTTGGTCAAACATGGTGCATCAGAAATGGGTATTTATCACATCAGTAAACCGATTGAAGTCAAAGGAAATGGCAATATTTCTTCTGGGAATTTTGCGCTTTTGTATTTTTACCACAACCGTTTGATGAATTATGATTTGGAAAAAAAGGTGAATTGGAATAAGTATAAAGTGGAGGTGAAGGTATAATTGATAATTATTTCTTTCCTTCCAACCCATTGGCATACTCCAACGACCCTAAGCGGAAACGAACTGGCGCAACATTTACTTTGTCCCATTTGACTTCCAATTTGCAAAAAAATGCTAAATTTTGGTAGCAATATGCCTGTGGTATTGTACTGACTTTCAAGGTGTTAGCATTTTTTTGTACACTTTTTTCTACACTTTTTTTTACGATTTTTATTTCTTTTTTATTCTGAAAAAAAGCGTTGTGCGCACTCGTTATGCCAACTTGCGCTTGTGTTTTCTCAGTGAAAAACACAAGAAAGCCAAGCACGAAAATCGTACTTAGCTTTCTTGAAAGAGATGTATTTTTTTGTAAAATAAGCATTTTTTGATTCTTTACACCATATCATTGTATTTTTCTTCTCTTCGTACAGGGAGCGGATTTTTGCGCTCATAAATATAAGCAATGAGCAATCCAAGCCCTGCGCCAATTGCCACACAAGCAAAATAATAAGGTGTTGCTTTGTCATCGTCGTTGCTAAAATAATAAGTGTCGTCAATCATTTTAGCGGTCAAAAGACCCAAACCAACACCAATCAACACCAGTGCGTTGCGAAAAGTGTGAGAAGGTGAAAATCTTTCTTCTTTCTTCGGAGGCATCATTCCTTTTTGAATCATTGCCATGTGTTCTTGGTTTTTTAGGTATTGAATACCGAAAACCATTGCGAAAGCACCCAAAGGTACTAAAATTGGTATTAATAATGCTACGTCCTTGCCCATGTTTAAATTTTTTTATAAGTTTAAAAATATGGTTCTTTTAAAATTTTTGTGGAGCTGTAGGGGCGACTTTAGTCGCACAAGAGCTATGCTTTGAAAATCAACCTTTTGTGCGACTAAAGTCGCCCTTACAAAGTCTTCCATCACAAAAAATTTAAAAGAACCAAAAATATTTGTTTTTCTATGACACGCTTATTGGAAAAAAGGTTACAGCAAAATAAAAAATAATTTTTTGTAACCTTTTTTCTAATAAGTGTGTCTTTACTGAAGCGTTTAAATATACAGAATATTTAAACAAAAAACCAAATCTATTATTGATTTTACGCACATTGAAGTCCTTTCCTTTGGAAAGGATTTAGGATAGGTTTTTATTCTAAAAAAGCAAAAACGAATGACCATTTCAGATGAAATAATTATACAGCAGGCTTTGCGTGGCGAGCAACAAGGTTATGCGCAAATCGTGGAAAAATACGAAAAATATGTTTTTACATTGGCTTTGCGCATTGTTAAAAATAGAGAAGATGCGCATGAGGTAGCGCAAGACGCTTTTTTGAAAGTATTTCGCTATTTGAATACATTTAGAGGTGAGTGCAAATTTAGTTCTTGGCTTTACCGAATTGTGTATTCAACAGCATTAAACCATATTAGAACCAAACGACCTGAAATATTGTCTATGGACAATGACGAAAAACCAGTAGTTTTGCCCAATATAAAGACAGAAGATGCGGCTTTTCAAATGGAAACAAATGAGCAAAAAAGGCAAATTCAAGAAGCAATTCAAGAGCTTTCGCCCGATTATGCTACAATTATTACACTTTTTTATCTTTTTGAACAAAAAATTAGTGAAATTTGTGTCACAATGGAAATGAACGAATCCAATGCCAAAACAAAACTTTCTCGGGCAAGACAACGTTTAAGAGAAATCATTGAAAAAAATTACGCTGACCTTTATAAAAAATAACATCATGAAAAAAATAACAGACGAGCAATTATGGAATTTGGAAGATGGACTTTTGTCAGATGCTCAAAAAATAGAAATCGAACAAGAAATAAGTAAAAATACAGCTATTCAAGTTCGTTTTGACAATATTCAATCTCAAAAAATGCTTTTTTCTATGTCAGAAATGGAAAAGCCGAAACCAGATTTTGCAAAAAAACTATTGCAAAATTGGCAAGTTGAACAACAGTCTATTTCGCTTGAAACCACTACTTTTGCTGCCAATTATACGCCTTTGAAAATGGTATTTGCAGCATTTGGGCTTTTGAGTTTAATGCTATTGTTTTTTGCTTTTTCCAATATAGGGAGTTCTGAACCATTGGGAATTGTTCTGCCAGCGTTTCATTTTCCATGGAAAAGCATTTCGCTTTCGCTAAGTGTTATTGCTGCGGTCATAACGGTTTTTTTTATAGAAAAATTGATAGTTTTTAAATTTCGTATGGTCGGATAAAATAAAAAAACCCTTGTAACATAACATTACAAGGTTTTTTTATTTAAACAAAAATTGATTTACATAAATGAGATTACTTTTTTATCAATGAACGCAAAAACACAATTTCTTCTTTTAGTGCTTTTACTTCGTCTTTGTGCTGAGATAGTAGAATCTTGAAGAAATCTTCTTTACTTGAAATGTTATCAGAATTAAAGTAATTACTTGATTCTTTTTGGTTTTGAAAAGAGTTATAAAATATAAAGTTTTCATCAAATTTGAATAAATCTGTAATTTCAATTGATAACGCTTTGGCAATTTTAGTGAGTCTTTCCATTGTTGGGCTTACTCTATTTGATTCAATCTTAGAGTAGCTTTCTTGGGTAATACCAATTTCTGACGCTACAAATTCCTGAGTAAAATTACGTAACTCCCTTAGTTTTTTTATTTTATTCCCTAAAAGCATAAAATGTGGATTTAGTTTAAGTTGAGTATTACAAATTAGCATAAATTATAACTTAAAAATGCTGTACTGTAATGCGATGCGTATTAATTTTGTGGATTAAAATTATTTGATTTATGAAAGGGCTAATCAAATATTTTAAGTTCAAAAATACAAATATTTCTTAATTTTTTTTAAATTTCTTAAACTATGAGTAAATTTCTTAGAAAAAACCATTTTGCTACTCAATTTATTTTGATTAGTTTCATTATTGTTACGTTAACGGTTTGGTTTGCTTGCCAAAAAGAGAACACAAATGACAACGAAACACTTAATCTTTCAGAGTCAGAAAGTGTCCAAGATGCTAAAAGTGACAGTTATGTTAACACTGCCGCAATTGGATTACTAAATTTATCGAAAAATTCCGCATTTAGAGAAATTGTCCACACTGAATGTGCCAAACAATTTGACGGTGATTTTAACGTTCTACTAAGTGACTTGAGAAATGTCGCAGGTACAAGCGGTATAGATTTAAAAAATAATTTTTTAGAATCTATTTCAGAAAATGCAGAACAAATTTACAGCAAACCGATTAAACCAGATTATGGTTTTTTCACAAACCAAGATGAAATTAATGATGCTATTTTAGGGTATAAGTATTTTGAAAATACTTTTTCTTTGCAGATTTACGTTCCTAATTTTGAAACTAGCAATGTGACGAATAAGCAACCTATAGTAGTTGTTTATCCAGAAGATGTAGAAGGATGTAAGGCTTTTGCATATGAATTTGATGAAAATATGAATTGGCGAACTATCGCTATTGATAATGAAGAAGATTTGAAAGATAAACTTGTTTGGGTTGTATCAATAAATGAAAGAATAGGAGCAATTGATGAAGCTCCTACTTCAAAAATCGTAAAAGGAGATAAAAGAGTAGAGCCTAAGTTGAATCAACAGCCTGCTAGTAGTGCTTCAAAAAGAGATTTAGATACCAAAAACATATATATTGATTCAATTATGATTGAAAATAGAAACGAAGGTTTTTTTGGTGGACGTGCGGACGTTTATGTAATAGCAGCACATATTGTTAATTGTAAGTCATTAAGCAATTTAGCTACTCCAAGTGCAATAAATTTTGTTAAAAATAAAATTGGCAAATTTGGTAAATTCAAATTGAACAGATGGTGTTGTGTGGATGACCTTCCTAAGAAGCTGGCATGGCACGAAGGTGGTTATATTTCTCCTTTGCAAGATGAAGAGGATTTAGCATTTGTTATTTATGAACAAGATGCTGAAAAGAAAAAAAATCTCCAAGTATTCGCTGTTTGTGATAAAGGTTATGAGATGAAATTTTATTCTAAAAACGATCCTTACATAACACAAGCGATAAGCTATTTTGATTTGCCTAATCAGAACCCTAATAAGGCTGGAACATGGGAGGATTATGTAGGAAATGATATTGTGGGAACTAATGGTCGTGCAAAGCTGAAAGGAAGAACTTTTAGGTTTTAATTTTCAGTGTTATTTGATAAAGAAAAATGATTTTTTACTAAAATTGAACGATTTAGCAATTTAATATTTGCTAAATTGTTCAATTTTTTAGTGAATCAATCGTTTAGTGATGGCTATGCCTGAATATTAAAATATGATAAATTTAAATATATGAATAAAATAATGTTTTTTAGTTTTTTTATCGTTTTAACCTTTAATTTACAGGCTCAGTATTTTGTAGGACTCAATTATTCTCCTAATGTTTCTTATTCAGAACAATTTGCAACAAGCCTTGTTAGTGAATCTGCAATAATACCTTATTTAACACACGGTTTTGCAATTTGTTTTAGTAAGAAATTAAAGAAAAAAAATATTGAATTAGAAACTGGGTATAGGCACAATACTTATAAAGTTGGGATACATTACAATGAGGATATTCCAAGAGAGGATAAAGGTTTTTCTAAGCAAATTTTTCAATGGTATCAGTTGAAACAAATACCATTTATTGTCAATTATACTTTTAAAAACCAATCCACTGAAAAAAAAGACAAAAGTCAAAAAGAAACTGAAAAAGAACCGTTTTGTTCAATAGGAGGAGGCTTGATATTTTGTTTTGATGCTATCGTACAATACAAAGATGCTTTTGAAGAAAAAATTGATATTGCTTATGGCGGAAAAACTTATAGTAGAAATAATCTATTATTAGGTGGTGCTAATGGGGCATTAAACACTTTTTTAATCAATTATAACTTTACGTATCATTATCCATTAAAAAAATATTCAGAAATTTATCTTGCATTGGAGCATAATGTTGGCTTAAAACCTATTGTTGGTGCTAATCTTATTGTGGGGACTTCAATTGACGGAATGAATCCTATTAAAACCAATGTTGTGACTTCCTCAACTGGTAGTAGTCTTGGCTTAAGAATAGGTTATCGTTATCGTATAAAATAAAAAACCTTGTAACGTTGTGTTACAAGGTTTTTTTATGGAAAAGTCTAAAATATTTACGCTAAAACTTCCGCAACTCTATCTGCTGCTTCTTGCAATTCGATGGCTGAAAGTACTTTCAAGCCAGAATCGTCAATCATTTTTTTAGCAATATCTGCATTTGTACCTTGCAAACGAACAATGATTGGTACATTGATGTCGCCAATGTTTTGGTACGCATCAATGACTCCTTGTGCTACACGATCGCAACGAACAATACCTCCAAAAATATTAATCAAAATCGCCTTTACGTTAGGGTCTTTCAAAATAATACGGAACGCATTTTCAACACGTTCAGCATTTGCAGTGCCTCCTACGTCCAAGAAGTTGGCAGGTTCGCCACCAGAAAGTTTGATGATGTCCATTGTTGCCATTGCCAAACCAGCACCATTCACCATACAGCCAACGTTTCCGTCCAATTTTACGTAGTTCAAGTCAAATTGTCTTGCTTCTACTTCTGTTGGGTCTTCTTCGGTATCATCACGCAATGCTTCCAAATCAGGGTGACGGTACAATGCGTTTTCATCCAAACTTACCTTTGCATCAACCGCTACAATACGGTCATCGGCAGTGTGTAATACAGGATTAATTTCAAACATATCGGCATCAATTCCCAAATATGCTTTGTATAAATTGCGTGTGAACGCTTCTAATTCTTTGAATGCTTTACCGCTAAGACCTAAGTTGAAAGCGATTTTGCGGGTTTGATAAGCTTGCAAACCCAATTCTGGGTCAATCCATTCTTTATGAACCAAGTGCGGCGTTTCTTCTGCAACTTTTTCGATGTCCATACCACCTTCGGTAGAGTAGATGATTACGTTGCATTTTTTCTCACGATCCATCAAAATAGACATATAATACTCTTTGCAAGCATCAAAATCTGGTGCGTAGCTGTCTTCTGCAATAAATACTTTGCGAACCAACTTACCTGCACCGTCCATGCCACCAGGTGTTTGAGGTGTTTTTAGCATCATGCCAAGGATAGCACCAGCTTTTTCTCTCAAATCATCTTCGCTTTTGACCACTTTTACGCCACCGCCTTTACCACGACCACCTGCGTGAATTTGAGCTTTGACAACAACAAAACGGTTGTTGGTGCGTGTAGCGATTTCGTTATAAGCTGCTGCGGCTTCTTCGACAGTGGAAGCAACGATACCATCTTGAATGGCAACGCCATAAGATTTCAACAATGCTTTGCCTTGATATTCGTGAATATTCATATTCTTTTATTTAAAATTTATTCGATTTTTATAAATTTTTTTAAAATCAGTTGCAAAGGTAATTTTTTTTATAAAAAAATACATATAGTTTTTTATATTTATTTTTAAAAAATAAAAAAAGCCACTTCGATTACTCGAAATGGCTTTTTTAGTACAAAATATTTTTTATTTTTTACCACCAATATCAATGCGCAATGCAGCATAGATGTAACGACCACCAGTACCAAACTGAGTTACGTTACGGCTGTAAATAAAACGACCATCAGAAGTATTTCCTTTGTTCACGATTTTGTCAGGATAAACATCTGTTACGTTGTTTGCGCCAAGTGTGATTGTTGCAACATTGAATTTGTAGCCAATGCTTGCATCAATGATTGTTTTTGGAGAAAATTTCTCATCTAACAAAGTATTTGTTGCGTCCCAAACAGCGACTTCACCAAACTGCGTTCCACGTACGTTTACGTTAAAACCTGCAATACGGTAGCCGATTGAAGCTGCGATTTTTTGACGAGGCTGACCTACTAAGATACGAGATTCTTCCAAACGACTGAAGAATGTTTTACCAAATACGTCAGCTGGCAATTTGTCTGTAGTTCTTGTTGTTCCAGACAATTCATTTTTTGTAAAATTAGCTGCTGCCATGAAATCCAATGTTCCTTTACCGATTTTTGGACTTGCACCCAAAACAATATCAACACCTTGTGTTTTTGTATCAATAGCATTTGTGAAAAATGCAACTTGCGTAACATCGTCTTGTACTTTTGCTGCATCTAACAAATCATCAATGATTTTGCCTGCGCTACCTGCTGCTGCTGAACCATTACGAGCCATATTTCCAGTAATTACGATACGGTCTTTGATGTTAATTTGGTAAGCATCAACAGTTAATGTAAGAACATTGAACAATTTTGAAGTGACACCAATGCTTGTATTCGTTGATTTTTCAGCTTTCAAACTTGGAATACCCAATGCTGCTGCAATCGTACCATCGTTACGGAAAGTACCTACATTGTTTGCGATTGTTAAACCATTTGAAACTACGAACTGCGTAGAAGTATTGCTAAAATAACGTTGGTGCATAGAAGGCGCACGGAATCCATTGCTCACTGCTCCACGCAATACAAAAGCATCAGCAAACTTGTAACGAGCTGCTAATTTTCCTGCAAAGTTAGCTCCGAAATCACTATAGTTTTCAATACGAGCTGCTGCATCTACCAATAATTTGTCTGTAATATCTGATTCAACATCAACATAAGCACCCAATACGGTACGGCTTTCGTTCACTTCATTAGAAGGTTGGAAACCAGGAAATACTTGAGAACCACCTACACGAAGTGGTTTTGCAGCCAAATCATAGTTTTTCCAAGAAGCATCTTCGCCAGCTTCGATACCAAAAATATCTGTGCGAAACTCTGCACCACCAGCCAAGTTAAATGACTTCAATGAACCAATTTCTAAATTTTTTGCAATGTCAAAATTCAAGGTATTTTGAGCAAATTTTTGTGTTCCTGCATAAAATTCTTTTTGTGCTGCTGCTTTTTGAGCAAACTGAGAAGCATTGTTAGAATTTTTTACATCAAAACGGAAATTGTTTGAACCAAACACGTTGCTCAAATCCCATCTCCAACCACTTTTTAGTGTACCTTTAACACCAGCCAAGGCAGAAAGGTCTAAAATTGAAGAATGAATCTCTGGTAAAAATCCATTTGGATACAATTCTGGAATAACTTGTGTGTTTTGCTTAGGGTAACGGTAAAAACCTTTACCTGCACCTTTACGAGAAGCACCGCCAGCATTCAAATAAAACTCCATATTGTCACCAATTGGCATACTAAAATTCACCATACCCAAGATGTTTTGAGAAGATGAATTACCTACTTGCATATTGAATGTACGGTCAAAACCACCTTTTGCAAGGATAATTGAGTCGTCTTTTGCTTTTGTTGCATTATATACAGTACCTAAAAAATCACCAGTACGGTTAGATGCTTTACGGTCACGGAACTCAACTGCAACAGATAATTTACCTTTGCCTACATTCATACCATGATAAACACTTGCTTGTAACATCTGACCATCGTTCATTTTACGCTTGTCTGTTGCACCAAAAGTTGGTTCATATTCTGTATTGTATGCACCATAATGTGCTGCAACGCTCGTACCTACAGAGGTTTTCATCACCACATTCACAACGCCAGCGATGGCATCAGAACCATACTGAGAAGATGCGCCATCACGCAATACTTCCAAACGCTCAATCGCTGCCGTAGGAATAGAGTTCATGTCTGTTCCTACTGAACCACGACCAACAGTACCATTGATATTGATTAGGGCTTGATTGTGGCGACGCTTGCTATTTACCAACATCAAAACTTGGTCAGGACCTAAACCACGCAATGTCGCTGGGTCAATATGATCCGTACCATCTGCAACAGTTTGGCGAGATGAGTTGAATGAAGGTGCAATGTAATGCATCATTTGAGTTGGTTCTGTTTGACCCGTAGAAGTCAATAACTTATTGTCCAAAACATCAACTGGCGCAACGGTTTCTGTACGGGTACGTGCTGCTGTTGAACGAGAACCAATCACAGAAACAGTTTCTAAAATACCACTACTTTTGAGCGCAATATCAAGCGTACTTGATGTGCCAAGCTCAATTTCTTGCGTTTCGTAGCCAACATAACTGACGACTAATTTTCCTGTGCCACTACCAACTCTGATGGTATATTTACCTTCGACATCAGTGGTAACAACAGTATTTGTACCTTTTAAAGCTACATTTGCACCGATTAGTGCTTCTTTTGAAGCGGCATCGCTAATCATACCTGTTAGTGTTTTCTGAGCGATTGTCGCTCCTGCGAATAACACCATCATTAAAAACAGTGAATAAATTTTTTTCATACTAAGATTTAAAAATTTTGTTTAAATAAAAATTGTTTTTGCAAAATAAATTTTCGGTTTTTAACAGTTTAGCGAAAATTTGCACAATTATAAAGATTAATTTTTAAATATTTTCATGTATGAAAGTAAAAATTTTTGTTTTCAGACTTTTTTGTTGGATAATGTGTTGAAAAATTGGCTTTTTTTGCGTTTTGGTTCTTGTAGGGGCGACTTTAGTCCAATGTCATTTCCCTAATTCAAGAAGAAAAGTCTTAAAAAAAAGCGTTATTATTGCTTGAAAAATAAGTTAAATAATTTT
>JAYWHK010000152.1:0-9862 GCA_043777755.1 Saprospiraceae bacterium | reverse complement strand
GCTACTTTACTTGAAAAACTTAATAGCACAAAATATTGATTATCAAGTAATTATAAAATTTAATTCCGCTTAATAAAACCGTGCCGCTCAGTAGTGGATTTTGACAGAAAGCATTTTTTTTGCGCCAAAATAGATAAAGGTCAATTGATTTTTGTCTGTGCTGACAAAGCTCTTGGTGGTGGTTTTGTGGTGAAATAGGAAAATAATAAAACTTTATAAAAAAACTTGCTACGAATGATTCGTAGCAAGTTTTTTGCTTTTGGGATTGGTTTTATCTATCAAAAAGCCGTTTTTATCCTTTTTATAAAACTAAACCAAATAAGATTTGTTAAATAATCGTTACTTGACAAAACGAAAAGAACTGTTCAATCGTTTAAGCAGGCGTATAGAAATAACCACGTTTATTTTAGCCCAACTATTTATATCAATATAGTATAAAATTTTATTTTGAAAATGAAAAAAATCATCTTATTTTCGGTATTTTGTTTTGTTGCATTTTTTTTGAAAGCACAAAATTTTACCCTAAGCGGCTACATCAAAGACAAAGCGAGTGGCGAAACACTCATTGGTGCAAATATTTCTAATAAAGCCAAAATTACGCAAAGCGCAATATCAAATAATTATGGCTTCTATTCTATCACCTTACCAAAAGGTAAATATCAATTCAAAATTTCCTACATTGGTTTTTCTGATAAAAATATAGACATTGACCTTGATGCCAGCCAAGTTCTTAATATTGAATTGGACGAAGATGGTGTGATGATGCAAGAGCTGGTCGTTTCGGCAGAGGTCAAAGACCAGAATGTTCAAAGTACCGAAATGGGAACTATTGGCGTACAGATGGAAACTGTTAAAAAACTACCCGCACTCATGGGAGAAGTGGATATTATCAAAACCATTCAGCTTTTGCCAGGTGTAAAATCAGCGGGCGAAGGTGGCGTAGGTTTTTATGTTCGAGGCGGTGGTCCAGACCAAAACCTAATTTTATTAGATGAAGCAACTGTCTATAACTCAGGTCACTTACTTGGTTTTTTCTCTGTTTTCAATGCTGATGCGATAAAAAACACAACACTCATCAAAGGTGGTATGCCTGCACAATATGGTGGTAGATTGTCGTCGGTGGTTGATATTCAAATGAAAGAAGGCAATGACAAAAAGTTTGGCGTTGAAGGTGGTATTGGTTTAATTGCTTCTCGACTGACCATTGAAGGCCCAATTCAAAAAGAAAAAAGCTCGTTTATTGTTTCTGCCCGACGTACTTATGCCTTGGATTTGGCACAACCATATATCAATACAACAAATTTTGCAGGAACAAATTATTACTTTTATGATTTAAACGCAAAGGCAAATTATCGTTTTTCAGAAAAAGACCGTTTGTATTTTAGTGCTTATTTTGGTCGAGATGTTTTGTCTTATAAGTCAAAAAAACGAGATATAAATTTCGACCTTCCTTATGGCAATAGAACAGCTACTTTGCGTTGGAATCACTTGTTTTCCAATCGTTTGTTCATGAATGTTTCGGCAATTTACAATGGTTATAATTTTGATGCCATTAGTCGTCGAGAGAATTTTAGTGTTCAATACAGTACAGGAATCAATGATTTAAATGCAAAAATAGATTTTGATTTTTTACCAAATACAAAACACATCGTTAAGTTTGGTATAAATTATACAAACCACACGTTTACGCCAGGTATTGCCACTGCAAAAAGCAACAATGTAACTTTTTCCAATGAAAAAAAACCTTTCAATGCGCATGAAGCTGCTATTTATGTGCAAGATGATTGGAAAATCTCAGACCGAGTGAGCGTAAATTATGGTACACGATTGTCTTCTTTTACGCAAGTTGGTGAATATCAATCTATTTTGACAGGAAAAAAATACGGAAAAGGAGAAGTTGTAAAGACATATTATGGTTTTGAGCCAAGAATAAGTGCTAAGTTTTCATTAACTGATGTTTCTTCGATTAAAGCTGCGGTAACACGCAACAATCAATATGTACACTTGGTCAGCAATTCAAATTCAACGCTGCCTGGTGACATTTGGGTGCCAAGTACGGAAGCGGTAAAACCACAAATTGCGGTTCAGTATGCTTTGGGTTATTTTCAAAATTTCTTGAATAACAATTATGAAACATCGCTTGAAGTTTACTATAAGGACATGAAACGCCAGATTGATTACCGAGAGGATTATGTCGTAGATGCTGCCGCAAACTTGGAACAAGAATTTGTGTTTGGTCGTGGTTATTCCTACGGTGCCGAATTGTTGCTTCGTAAAACTAAAGGCAAGCTAAATGGCTGGATTGGCTACACTTGGTCAAAAACAGATAGGGTTTTTGATGCAATCAATGACGGGAAACCTTATCCGATTTTGTACGACCGACGACATGATTTGTCTGTTGTTGCAAATTATCAAATCAATAGAAAATGGGAATTTGGAGGAACATTTGTTTATTCAACAGGCAATGCTTATACGCCAACAGAAAGTCTTTATTTTATAGACAATCGTCCTTATATCAATTATGGCCCTCGAAATTCTGCAAGAATTCCGAACTATCATCGCATGGATATGTCTTTTACTTATACGCCAAGACCAAACAGCCAAAAAAGATTCAAATCGTCTTGGAATTTTGCTGTCTATAACGCTTACAATCGCTTGAATACAGTATTTACTTACACTGATTTTATCCAAGATTTTGAAAAAAATACAACAAAAGCAACGGCTTTTAAAGTGACTATTTTCCCTATTATTCCTTCAATCACTTGGAATTATAAATGGAAATGATAAAAAATACAAGTTTTACCTACGTTTTCAAATACATTTTCTATTTTTGCAACCAGAATGGAAGATAAAAGTTTAAATAAATACATCAGCGAAACAGGTGTTTGCTCTCGTCGAGAAGCCGATAAGCTAATTGAAGACGGTCGTGTGACCATCAACAAACAGGTTGCTCGAAAAGGAAATCGTGTTTTACCTACTGACAAAGTAGAGATTGACGGAAAACCACTCAAAGCAAAACCCGCTACGGTGTATATTGCATTGAACAAGCCTCGTGGCGTAACGTCCACCACAGACCTCAAAGATAAGGCAAATATGATAGATTTTATGCGCTATCCAAGCCGAATATTTCCAATTGGGCGTTTGGATAAGGATTCTGACGGGCTTATTTTTTTGACAAACGATGGGGATATTGTCAATAAAATCCTTCGTGCTGGTAATAATCACGAAAAGGAGTACATCGTCACGGTGGACAGAAGTATTAATGACACTTTTGTTCAAAAAATGAGCAATGGCGTTAATATCTTGGATACCGTTACACAAAAATGTGAGGTACGAAAAGAAGGTGATTTCAAATTTAGGATTATTTTAAAGCAAGGACTGAATCGTCAGATTCGTCGGATGTGTGAAGCCTTAGGCTACAATGTTCGCACACTTACACGGGTACGAATAATGAATATTACGCTAAAAAATATACCTTTAGGAAGGTGGCGTTATTTTACTGCACAAGAAATTGAAACCATTAATAAACTCATTGCCAACTCTTCAAAAACAGAAGAAGCGTCAATCATTGGAACGATGGGCGAGTAAATCTTTTCCAAACAAAACCGCACCGCAAAGTAAAGCAAAACTGCAAGCACAGATAAATTGAGCCATCCAATGCCAATTATTTTTTTGAATAAAAAAAAGAAAAAATCCATATAAACCGCAGTAAAGCAACGATTTACATATTTTAATCCAATTTAACTGAAATTGATTAATGACTAAAAAACCTATCACAACAGCACATTGAGTGAGCAATGTTGTGGTCGCTGCACCCAAGGCTTTTTGAAAAGGAATTAAAAAATAATTCAAACCAAAATTAAACATTGCAATGACAATAAACAAGTAATGTTGTGGTCGGAGTAAATTTTTTGCTGTAGAATATGCGCCCAATACATACATCAAGCTCAACGGAATATAACTCAAAATGAGTAGCCCTAACAAATCAGCCCAATAAGGTGTTGCGCTTGGATAAAGCAATTGTACAATCGGCTCTCGAAAAGCACAAATGCTAAAACTCGCTGAAATACCTAAAAAACTCACTATTGTAAGGCTTAATTCTAATAAAGGTTTTGTGGACTTTTGGGCGTTAATTTGTTGAGAAAACATTGGCAAAAGGAGCGTGCCAAAAACTAAAGTCACTGAATTTAAAGCGTCTAAAAGACGATAAGAAGAAGCGTAAATACCTGCTTCGGTAGCGTTGTCTTGTAGCAATCTTTCCAACATCACCGCATCTGAACGGGTGTAAAAAGTCATCAGTAAGGCAATCAAAGCAAAGGGGAAACTATCTTTTATTATTTTTTTTAAAAAATCAAAATCGAAATCGAGCCATTGGTGTTTTATTTTTTTTACTAAAAAAAAATAAGCAATCAAACAAGCCAATAACATAGAAACTCCTTGGGAAACCGCCAAAATCCAGATACCATTTTCGGCAGTGATGAATTGATAACACAACAAAAATCCACACAATATCAGCAGACCCAATCGGTCAAAGACAGAAAGGAAACTATCTGTTTTGAAAAAACCTAAACCTGATAAATTGGCTCTAAAAAAAAGGAAAAAAGAACTTAGGACTTGTACAAAAGTCAAGATAAGCAACAGTTTGAGTTGCGCAGCATCGTAACCAAGTCCAAGGGCAATGATGAAGGTTAATAAAAAATAAACAAAACTTAGTAATAGTTTGAAAATGAATAAGTTAGAAAAATATTTACTTGCGTTTTCTGGTTGCTCGGACATGGTTTTACTGGTAAAATTCTGAATTCCAAAGTCATTCACCATTTGCAAAATATAAGAAAAATTAAGCAAAGAAAAGTAAAATCCGTACTCGCTTGAACCTACAATGTTATTTACAGTCCTATCCACACCAAAGATGTACAAAGGCTTGACAATCAGGTTAATAGCAATTTGAAGGATTAAATTGAGTACAAATGTTTTTTGCATACTACTTCACCTCACATTCCAATAATTTTTTTCCTTCAATAAAACCTTCGATTTTATCTCCGATTTTCACTTGACCTACACCTGCGGGCGTTCCTGTAAAAATCAAATCTCCTTGTTTCAAAGTGAAAAATTTAGAAACATAACTTACGATGTAATCAAAACCATAAATCATCAGATTGCTGTGACCATCTTGAACTATTTTTCCATTCAAAAAAGTTTGAAAATCAATGTTTTCTTTGTTAAAATCTTCGATATTGACAAATTCCCCAAGGACTGCCGAGCCATCAAAGCCTTTGGCAAGTTCCCAAGGATGACCTTTTTTCTTCAATTCATCTTGAAGGTCACGTGCTGTGAAATCAATGCCATAAGTGATTTGGTCGTAGTATTTTTCAGCAAATTTTTCCTCAATGTGCTTTCCCGTTTTACAAATTCGCAGCACCAATTCACCTTCATAGTGAATGTCTTTGCTAAATTCTGGGTGATAAAAAGCGTCGCCGTCTTTCAAAATAGCCGTTTGGGGCTTCATAAAAATAAGTGGAGAAGTTGGTACTTCATTTTGAAGCTCGTGCGCATGAGCAACATAATTTCTTCCGATACAGATAATTTTCATACTATTTTTTATTAAAAATTAATCCCAATCGCTTGGTATTTGTTCATATTGGCAGGATCAACCTTGCTCATTACTTCAAAAAGTTTTGACTTTTGAGGTTTGTTAAGACCTTTTCCAATTTCAACCAATTCGTTACTCTTAGAAGTATTGAATACCGTCGTCATGTGTGCATTTGGATAGCTGGCGTGCGCTTTATTGATGTCATCTAAGGCTTGAACCAATTTATTTTTAGCATCTTCGGGATTCACGGTGAACATATCCAAACCTTGACGGTGGTACATATACATCGCTTCACGGAAAGATTTCATTCTTGGATTCGTTGCATTTTCTATCAACCAATAACGGTTACGGGTTGTTGTACCAGCTTGCCAGCCATCTTTATTAATACCTTGTGGTACTAAACGTTGGATTTCTTGCGCACGAGTAAAATACGGTTCGCCACCAAGCGGACTAAATGTATCGTAATCCATCGCTATAATATAGTAAGCATAAAATGCAAAAATAGCAGAAAAATTATCCGTAAATGTCGTTTGTGAATACTGAATTGGCTGATACAATTCGTAACTAAAGCTAACTTGATCATCAGAATTGATAAAAATAGTCGTTTCATAGTCGCTGTTATACACAGGGCGACTGGCTTGAATCGTCAATTTTGCCTCAAAACTTGTTGGGCTCAACTCTTTATCAATGGTAAGATTCACATTTACATCAATGCGCTCTTCTGGCTCATAGACATCGTCTGTCCATTTTTGATTGGACAAGTATTCCTGTAATTGTTGTTTTAAAACATCAAAAACTTTTCTGTCCACATTTGCCAATTTTGGAGTATTGATGGTAACAGTTGCGTTTAACTCTTGTGCTTGCGCAGCAATAGAAGCCATTAAAAACGCAAAAAGTATAAATATTTTTTTCATTGTCTAACTAATTTTAAAAATTTCATTAACGATGTCTTTTGCGACATCGCTTTTACTCTTTAACTCAAAATTTACAATTTTATTGTGTCGGTGGACAATAGTAATTTTATTCGTATCACCTGCAAAACCTGCACCACTATCTCTTAAAGAATTTAAAACAATGAAATCAAAGTTTTTTCGCTCCAATTTTGATTGAGCATTTGCCAGCTCATCGTTGGTTTCTAAGGCAAAACCTATCAAAAGTTGATTTTCTTGCTTGGTTTTCCCCAAATGAGCCGCAATATCCGTTGTTTTTTCTAATTCAATGGTTAGTGTCGCATCTTTTTTCTTTATTTTTTGGTCAGCTACGACACTCGGGCGGTAATCCGCTACGGCTGCCGAAAGAATCCCTATTTGACATTCACCATAATATTTTACGCAAGCCTCGTACATTTGTTGCGCAGATTCCACTCGAGTCACATTGATATTGTCATGATTGATTTTTAGAGAGGAAGGGCCCAATACCAACTCTACTTGTCCACCTCTATCGGCAATTTCTTCTGCAATGGCAACGCCCATTTTGCCAGAAGAGCGGTTGCCTACAAAACGAACAGGGTCGATTGCTTCATACGTTGGGCCAGCCGTTATTAATATTTTTTTATTTAAAAAATTATTTTTTTGATTAAAAAATTGAGTGAGATGTTGTACAATTTCCTCGGGTTCTGCCATACGACCTTCGCCAACCAAACCACTCGCCAACTCGCCATTTCCAACTGGAATCAGACCAACGCCATCGTTTTGCAAAAGTTTCAAATTGCGCAAAGTGGCTTGATGTTTCCACATATCCAAATCCATTGCAGGCGCAATAAAAACAGGACACCGTGCAGATAAGTAGGTGGCAGTCAGTATGTTATCACAAATTCCGTTTGCCATTTTTGCCATCGTCGTAGCGGTTGCGGGAGCAATAATCATTGCATCTGCCCAAAGCCCAAGTTCTACGTGATTGTTCCAACCGTCTTCCGAAATAACAGAAGTATGAACAGGTCTTTTTGACAATGTTGAAAGGGTCAGCGGCGTAATGAATGCCGTTGCAGATTCCGTCATAAGCACTTGAACCTCAGCACCAGCCTTAATGAGCAAACGAGTCAATGTTGCGGCTTTGTAGGCTGCAATACTGCCCGATATACCCAATATAATTTTTTTATTTTTCATCAAAATAAGATTTTTTTATGCAAAAATAAGATTTTTTACTAAAAGTGCGAAATACTTCTTAGTTTTTCGTAATTTTGCCGACATTTTATTTAGAACCAACCATAATTATTAGTTATAACATTCATGCCCGAAGTACATTACATTCAACCAACACCTCTTACTTTAGACCAAATCCAATATCTTTTTAAAAACAATGTTTCCCTTGCACTTTCAGAAGATAGTAAACTACGTATTACCAATTGTTTTGATTATTTGCATAAAAAAATAAACGATTCTGAAAACCTGATATATGGTATCAATACAGGATTTGGTTCGTTGTGCGATGTTCCGATTTCCGAAGGGGAAATTGAACAATTGCAGATGAATTTGATTCAATCTCATGCTTGTGGCATTGGCGATGAAGTTCCTTCTTCCATTGTCAAACTGATGATGTTATTGAAAATTCAAGGACTTTCGATGGGGCATAGTGGCGTAAGTTTAGAATTGGTAGAACAGTTGATTTTTTTATACAACCAAGAGGTCTATCCTGTTATTTATCAATTGGGTTCGCTTGGTGCATCGGGTGATTTAGCACCTTTGGCTCATTTGGCGTTGCCTTTGGTAGGTTTGGGAGAAGTACGTTACGGCACTTCAAGACTTTCTGCGCATACTGTCTATAAAGTTCTGGAAGCAAAACCGATTCGCTTGAAGGCAAAAGAAGGCTTGGCGTTATTGAATGGAACAGAGTTTTCAACAGCTTATGGGCTTTTTGCTTTGATGGAAAGCTACCGTTTGCTGCATCAAGCAAACTTAAATACTGCGATTGGTGTTGATGCTTTTCATTGTAGGCTAAGTCCTTTTGAAGCTGCTTTACACCAGATTCGTCCGCATCAAGGACAGATTTGGACGGCAAAAGAAATTCGTAACTTATTGGAAGACAGTGAGATAGCAAAAAAAGAAAAAAATAATGTACAAGATCCTTACGCTTTCCGTTGTGTACCACAAGTTCATGGCGCAAGTGCTGATACAATAAGTTATGCCGAAAAGGTATTAATGACCGAAGCGAATGCCGTAACGGACAATCCCAATATTTTTCCAGAGGAAGATATGATTTTGTCAGGAGGAAATTTTCATGCGCAACCTGTTGCCTTGGTGTTGGATTTTTTAGCCATTGCTTTGTCAGAATTGGGAAGTATTTCGGAACGTCGAGTGTATCAATTGATTTCGGGAAAACGAGGATTACCTGATTTTTTGACACCTCATCCTGGACTTCATTCGGGTATGATGATTGCGCAATACACGGCGGCTTCTATTGCCAGCCAAAACAAACAGCTTTGTACTCCAGCTTCTGTAGATTCAATTATTTCTTGTAATGGACAAGAAGACCATGTAAGTATGGCGGCAAATGCAGCTACAAAACTGTATCGAGTTGTGCAGAATTTAGAGCGATTGTTGGCAATAGAATTTATGGTGGCTACGCAAGCCTTAGAATTCCGTCGTCCTGCTCGCACTTCTTCTATTATTGAAAGTAACATTCAAAACTACAGAAGAATAGTTCCTGTTTTGGAGCAAGACAGGATTTTGAGTGAAGATATTCACCTAACAATTGATTATTTAAGAGAGAATTAATAAGTAGTCGTAAGCAAATAAGTCGTAAGTCTGAAAGTCATTAGTAAATTGATTATCAATAGATTACGGAATTTTATAAACGTATTTATACCCAAAAAAATGAAAGCAAATTTTTTCTTAGCTGCTATAAAATTCTTAAAAAAAGATTTCAATACCTCTCTAAGTGTAGGCTATATTAGTTTAGTTTTCATTGGAATGGTCTTTGAAGGCTGTTTGTATAGGTTTTTCGATATAAATGTTATTCAGTATTCAGACATTAGCGATTTTTTATTAGCTCCTTTTCGTAATCCAAAGATACTAATTTTTGTAACATTGACTATCGTTGTCATTTACGTCATAATACTACTTGATTCCTTGTGGGAAAAAAAACACGCTCAATCATATAATTGGTTGTTGTATTTTGGAGTAGAACCTAAGAAGTACAAAGAATGGTCTTCCATGCAGGGCATGGCGATATTACTTACTCGATGTTCCAGTTTTCTAAAAACAGAACATTTTTTAAAATTATAAAAAACAATATTTGTTTTTATAGTAAAATATTGATATTTTATTTTTATAA
>JAYWHK010000151.1:0-26660 GCA_043777755.1 Saprospiraceae bacterium | reverse complement strand
TTACTTTAATACTGTTTTAGCCAAGCCATTTAAGTGGTCTTATAATGGTAAGCCTTGTAAGTCTTAATTCGTTAGCCATTTAATGGT
The DNA here is from genome assembly GCA_043777755.1 of Saprospiraceae bacterium. GTDB lineage: Bacteria > Bacteroidota > Bacteroidia > Chitinophagales > Saprospiraceae > CANHEE01. The sequence goes on along the minus strand of JAYWHK010000151.1, from coordinate 26,573 downwards.
CGTGGCACTAGCATAAAATTACAAAATTGGGTACTGGAAGATTTTTTGTCATTTCGCAACGAAGTGAAGTGAAGAAATCTCGCTTAACTTCTAATCCGTGAATCTTCGGTAAAAACCAATGCGAAGATAAGTACTGTACATTGGATAATTCGGTACAGTTGTTAAGTATGATTTTTTATTAAAAGAAGAAGTAATATTTTCAACTTTGACAAAGGTTTTTAATTTTCCGACTTTTGCACTAAAATAGACATCTACACTTGGAAAAAATGGAATTTCTACATCATTTTGTGTGTAAAATTGATTGATAAATGGGTGGTAAGCATCAGCATTGTAAGCTGAAGTGTAACGAACATCAGCACCTAAACGAGCCAACATCACATCTTTTCTAAATAATTTCCCTTCTATGTACAAACCATGTTTGCCATAAAGTGCTGGTAAATTAATGGCATTATTGGTACTTTTTTGCAATGCAACATAATTTTCCAAGTGAATTTTTCGCCAATGAAAATCTTTTAAAATTTCTAACTGCAAAATATTTACAGCGACAGGCGTTTGCGTTGGAAAAAGATTTTTTTCAAAATAAATATAATTATTCAATAAGTGGTATGAGCCTTTTACGGAGAAAAACCACTTAGGCAAGTTGTATGCCGTAGAGAGCGATGTTGAGAAACTTTTTTTGAAATCGTTGTCCCAAATTTTTTGTTGAAAATTATAAAATTGGCTTTGTAAAAAAGTTGGCTGGTAGCGTTGCTGTAAAAAACCAACTTCGAGATTGCCCCATTGTTGCAAATCTAAGGTCATATCACCTTTGGCAGCGTACTCTGCAAAATTTGATTTTAACAAACCTAAATGAGCGTAAGTATTGATTTTCAACCATTTAGAAAGTGAAAAATTCCATTTTCCAAAAGCAAAGAGGTTCTGAACATTGCTTTTGTCTGGTTCAAAATAAATACTATAAAAACTATGTTTTAATCCTAATTCTATAACATCTGGCGTTTGCCCAGCACGAGGTTTTTCAGTCGCAATGCTTACTTGATTTTGTATTTTTTTTATGTCAAAAAAAGTTCTCACACCTCGTTTGTCCGCATAGAGTCCTTGAAAAAATTTTGGAGTAACGGTATCTGATGCTGCGATAGCAAGAAAATTTTTATTGTTAATAATGCTAAAATCCAGCTGATGTAAAATCAGATAGTTGCGTTTTGAAGCCGTAGAATCTGTTTTGTTTGCATTGAGCTGATAACTGTGTCGCCACTGAAAATTCTGTGTACGATACGCCAAAGTCATTGCTTTTGTCAAAAAAGAAGGAAAACCATTGTTAAAATTATAGTAAGTACGCAAAGAATCCGAGTAAGGAACGATGATTCCTCCATTGTGTGACTGCTCAAAATTATTAATCGCCATACTTACAAAGCACCGATACCTTTTTCCCAAATGAGCTACACCGACAGCCCAATTACTGTTTCTTCCTGCCGTATTTCCAAAATTATAACTTGGTTTATCCGACTGATTGGTTCTATGCCACTGAAGGCTTGCGTAATTGTTGTTGTTGTATTGTGCGCCAAAATCAAAGTCAAAATTAGAATCATTATTGATGCTTTTTACTGTCCAACGGGCTTCTGAAAATGGCTTTGCAGATTGAAAATATTTGATGTTTTTATTTTCTACATTAAACAAATCAAAAGCATGAATCCCTACATCAAAACCTTCTCGCAGACTTGGTTGCCACACTATTGCACGGTGTGGAGAAGCCGAAAAACCCAAATAGGCGTATTCTGCACGGTGCTTGCGCATTGGCAGATATTGCAGAAAATGATTGTTGAGCGTGGTGTCCGAAAAAGGGATTTTCAGATTGGGTTGTGTCGAAAAAAAATAAGCTACTTTGATAGTATCTAAGTCTTCGTCAGTCAATTCATGGTCATTGGACACTGGCGAACTATTTGTTGAATAAGGTGTTGCCGTCGAAGGATAAGAGCCTGACGTGGAAGATGTCGGACGCTGACGTTGCGCTTTTGCCGTTGTTGAAAGGAAACAAATGATTAAAAAAAAGAAAAAAGAACAATGCTTACTGCATATTGATTTTGTCATAGTCTATTTTACGAGCTTTTGCTACAAAATATACATAACGGATATTGGACATTATGATATTACAAACATATAGTGTTCAATATTTTGCATTTATGAAAAATATTGAACAACAAGCATAAGCAATATCCGCTGTGTATATTGTGCAAAAGTACACTCTTTTTATGAATTACAAGGTGTTTTTTTTAAGCAAACAGCCCATTTGCTTTTTCCCAATTGACCAAAGTCCACCAAGCCTCTACGTAATCTTTGCGTTTGTTTTGATATTTTAAATAATAAGCGTGTTCCCAAAGATCCAATGCCAAAATTGGCTGTCCTTTGATTTGTGCGGTGTGCATCAAAGGATTGTCTTGGTTTGCGCTGCTTGTAATTACTAAATTCCCTTTTGCGTCTTTGACCAACCAAACCCAGCCAGAGCCAAAACGTTTTAAAGCTGCGTCATTAAATGCCGCTTTTAACTTGTCCAAAGAGCCGAAATTTTGATTGATAGCGGTTGCCAAATTTCCAGTAGGCGCAGAAGCAGGTGCAGGTTTCATCAATTCCCAAAAAAGAGAATGGTTGTAGTGACCACCAGCATTGTTGCGTAGGGCATCTATTTTCATCAATTTTTTATTTTTACAAATATCCTCAACATTGGTCCATGGTTTTTCTATGCCAAGCAACGCTTTATTGAGGTTATTGACGTAGGCTTGATGATGCTTTCCATGGTGAATCTCCATCGTTGCTTTGTCAATGATGGGTTCGAGTGCATCATAAGCGTAAGGTAATTTTGGTAAAGTAAATTCATCTGCATCTTCCGAAAAATGTTGTTTTTTTGCAAATAAATTGCTGATACCAAGTGCTGATATTGAAGCAAGCACAAAACTATTTTTGATAAAAACTCTTCTTTTCATTGTCATTTTTTTGATTTAAAAATTAATTGTACAACGCTCATTATCAAGCAATTGGTGGTTTTCTTGTGCTTTAATAAGGGATTTTTCATTGTCAAAATCATCTTTATATTGGCTTTTGAGTTCTTTGCGTTTCATTGCTTCCATAAAGCGACGGACTTCTTCTTCTGTTTCTAAAATAAGCGCAGGAACTTCACGAGGAACACCATTTTTATCTTTTGCGACCATCGTGAAATAAGAAGTATTGGTATGTTTGATTTCGCCTGTTTCGATATTTTCAGCAAGTACCCTAATCCCAACGACCAGAGATGTTCTACCAACATAATTGATAGAGGCTTGAAGGGAAACCAAATTGCCAACGTCCACGGGCGCACGAAATTCAACATTGTCAATAGATACCGTAACGCAATAACCGCCAGCGTGTTTTGCTGCACAAGCATAAGCCGCTTTGTCCATCAATGACAATAAAATGCCGCCATGAATTTTTCCTCCAAAATTGGCATAAGATGGAATCATTAATTCTGTAATGATTGTTTTTGAGTACGCAACTGTTTTCATAAATTCTAAATTCTAAATTCTAATATTCTAAATTCTAATATTCTAAATTTTTTAAATTTTTTAAATTTTTAAACTTGCCAATTAACAGGCATTTTTCCTTGTTTTTCTAACAAAACATTTGTTTGTGAAAAATGTTTGTTTCCAAAAAATGCACCGCCCGCAAGTGGCGATGGGTGTGCAGCTTCCAAAACGAAATGCTTTTCTTTGTCAATTGAAACGCCTTTTGCTTTGGCAAAATTGCCCCAAAGCAAGAATACAACGCCTTCATTTTCGTCAGATATTTTTTTGATGACAGCATCAGTGAATTTTTGCCAACCAATATCTTTGTGTGAACCAGCCAAATTTGCTTCAACCGTCAGCATCGCATTTAACATCAAAACACCTTGTGCCGCCCATGACGAAAGGTCGCCATGATTGGGAATTGAAGTACCTACATCTTCTGCCAATTCTTTATAAATGTTTTTGAGTGAAGGCGGAATTTTCTCTGTCCGAGGAACAGAAAACGACAAACCCATTGCTTGACCAACATTATGATAAGGGTCTTGACCTAAAATAACAACTTTTACTTCAGGAAGTGGCGTTAAATTAAACGCATTAAACAAGAGTGGACCAGGAGGATAAATGACCTTTCCAGCTTGTTTTGCTTGCAACAAAACTTGCTTAATTGCTTGAAAATAAGGCTGTTGAAATTCATTCGCTAATGCGATTTTCCAGCTTTCCTCGATTTGAATATTTACCGTTTGACTCATCGTATTTTATATTTACTGACAAATTTACAAAACTCTTTTTAATTTTTTTGGAAAAAAACAAAAAAAGGTTTATCTTTGCACCACTTTTGAAAAAAAGGATTAACGAAACCTCGTTAAGTAGGTTCGGTAGCTCAGCTGGATAGAGCGGCAATCTTCTAAGTTGCGGGTCACAGGTTCGAATCCTGTCCGGATCACTTCATTAAAGCGTAAAATATTGATAGTCAATGTTTTGCGCTTTTTTATTTTTAGTTTCGTGTTGCTTTACGTGCCGAGAATAAAAAGCATTGTTGAAATTTTTCGCTCGTCCTTTCTTAACTTTAGCAAATTTTTTTTATCTTTACCCAAAAGTAAAACAAACAAAATGGACAGACGTTTTTTTATCAAAAACTTATCTTTTGGCGTAGCAATACCTTCGTTCACGACCAATTCTTTTTTTTCAAAAAATAAAATTGATATGCCGAAAGCTGTTATAAAGCCACACCGGTTGCAGAAAGGCGATACGATTGGTTTGGTCGTGCCTGCAAGCCCTGTTTCAGAGGAGAAAATCGAAAAAGCAATCGCTAACCTCGAAGGTCAAGGTTTTAAGGTGAAATATACTGATGCGATACGATTGCGTTATGGTCATGTAGCTGGTTCTGACGAAGCCCGAGTAAAAGATTTGCATACAATGTTTGCAGATAAGACGGTAAAAGCGGTGTGGTGCATTCGTGGCGGCTATGGTTGTACAAGGATTTTACCAAAAATTGATTATAACTTGATTAAAAAAAATCCCAAAATCATTATTGGTTACAGTGATGTGACGGCTTTGTTGCACGCTATTCAGCAAAAAACGGGATTGATTTGTTTCCATGGGCCTGTTGGCGCAACACCTTTTACAGAGTACAACGTTGAGCATTTGACAAAAACGCTTATTTCTCCTTCTTTGCCTTATAAAATTGAGCAATCAAAAATCAATTTGGAAAAAACAACTGTTGGTTATACACCAGAAGTGATAAAAAGTGGCAAAGCACAAGGGCAATTGACAGGTGGAAATCTTTGCCTACTTTCTTCGATGGTTGGAACGCCTTATCAAGTTAATTTTAAAGACAAACTTGTTTTTTTGGAAGATGTTGGCGAAAAACCGTACCGAATAGACCGTATGCTGACGCAATTGTTGCAGTCTTCTAACCTTCATCAAGCCAAAGGAATTATTTTAGGAATCTTTGAAGATTGCCAACCAAAAGACGAACAATACTCTCTTTCATTGATACAAACTTTTAATGACCGCTTTGCAAATTTAAATATGCCGATTTTATACGGTTTTTCGTTTGGTCACATACAAAATATGTGTACTTTTCCGTTAGGTATAAATGCTGCGTTTGATGCTGACGAAATGACGGTGAGTTTTTTGGAAAATGCAGTGGTGTAAATTTTGTGATTCTAAATTCAGGATTCTAAATTCTAAATTTAAGAATCGAAAAACGTGAAATTTAGAATAAAAAATTTAGAATTTAAGAAACACAAGGATTACATAACAAATTTAGAATTTAAAATAAAAAAATTTAGAATTTAAAATATATGGAAAAAATAAAAATTCTTTGGGCGGACGATGAGATTGATTTACTCAAACCTCAAATTCTTTTTTTAAAACAAAAAGGATACGATGTCGTCACGGTGACTAACGGCTATGATGCAATAGAAGAATGTAAAAATGACAATGAAATAGATGTTGTTTTTTTAGATGAAAGTATGCCTGGTTTGACGGGATTGGAGGCATTGTCAAGAATCAAAGAGCAAAATTCGCTTTTGCCTATTGTAATGATTACTAAAAATGAAGCGGAACACGTGATGGAATCCGCTTTGGGGTCGCAAATTTCTGATTATTTGATAAAACCTGTCAATCCGCACCAGATTTTATTGACTTTAAAAAAACTTATCGACAACAAACGTTTGGTGCGTGAAAGGTCAGTTTCGGATTATCAACAAGAGTTCCGCAAAATCTCTATGGAGATTAATATGGGCTTGGATATTCCAGAATGGGTAGATATTTATAAAAAAATCATCAACTGGGAGTTGCGTTTAGATGAATCTCAAACGACTTCTATGTCAGAGATTTTGGCAATGCAAAAAGAAGAAGCAAACGCTGAATTTTCTAAATTTGTTGCAAAAAATTACCTTGGTTGGGTCAAAGGAAATGAAAAAGACTTAACGATGTCGCATAATTTGATGCGCAATAAGATTTTACCTCACCTTAAAAGCGATGTTCCAACGGTGATGTTGTTGTTGGACAACCTTCGTTTTGACCAATGGAAAGTCATTGAACCGATTATTACGGAATTGTATAGAGTGGAAGAAGAAGATTGTTTTTTCAGTATTTTGCCAACTGCAACGCAGTACAGTCGAAATGCTATTTTTGCAGGAATGATGCCTGCCGAAATCGAAAAACGTTTTCCAAATCTTTGGCTCAATGACCACGATGAAGGCGGTAAAAATATGCACGAACATGAGTTTTTAACGGAACAACTCAAGCGCACGATGCACAAAGAAGTCAAACATGACTACCTCAAAGTAACCAGTATCAGTCAGTCTAAACCATTGCAAGACAATGTTTTAAACTTTTTGAACAACGATTTGAGTGTGATTGTGTATAACTTTATTGACATGCTTTCGCACGCTCGTACTGAAATGGAAGTGTTGAAAGAATTGGCTGGTGACGAAACAGCATACCGTTCTCTGACCCGCTCTTGGTTTTTACACTCGCCAATTTGGGTGGCTTTGCAAAAGTTGGCGGAACGTGATATTCAATTGATTATCACTACTGACCACGGTACAATTCGAGTAAAAACGCCTTCAAAAGTGATTGGCGATAGAGAAACGACGACGAATCTGCGTTATAAAGTTGGTCGAAATTTGAATTATGACCGCAAAGATGTGTTGGAAATCAGAGAACCTGCACAAGGTGGTTTACCTCGTCCGAATGTAAGTTCTACTTTTATTTTTGCAAAAGAAGATACGTTCTTCTTGTATCCAAATAACTACAACCATTTTAATAGTTATTACAAAAATACGTTTCAGCACGGAGGTATTTCCTTAGAAGAGGTTATTTGTCCAGTGATTCGATTGCGTTCAAAATTAGGAAAATAAAAAAACGTAGAGGCGATGGGTAAAATGAGCTTTAGCTCGTTGAAAATAATACATTTTAATGTTGAAACGGCAAAATGTTTTCTGTCACGAGCTAAAGCTCATGCTACCTAAGTTTTTTTACGAAAATAAAAAAATGCTTGTACTACACAATTGTATTACAAGCATTTTTTCGTTTCATTCAATCTTTTAAAGTACACATCGGAAAGTGGTTTTGGGATTTTGCATTTATGCAAAATATTGAATACCAAGCGTTTGCAATATCTTTAATATCTAATAACCAATATTCGTTGTGTATATAAGCTATCGTAAATCAGTAAATTAAAAGGACTTATTGACTTGCGACTATTTGTTAATTTTGTCCATAATTTTTACCAAAAAAGGTTTTATAAGGCTCTACGCTTTTTGATTTAAGCAATTCTTTATAATTGTTTTGTGTAATAACAAAAAAATCATAAGCTGTTCCTTCTGCGACAAACTCACCTTCTCGGCGTTTCACTTCGTTGCAAAACTCCATTGCCTTGGTTTTGTCTGCAAATTTTCTGATAACAATTAGCGGAATTTCAGATTCTTCACCGAAGAAGACATTGGTAATTTTTAAGTTGTCTAAACGGAAATACTCCCGTGTAAATTCTCCTACTTTTGACTTCACTTCTTCGATTCTCGCTTTTTTATCTTTTATCGCAATTACAGCGTAATGAATACTTTCATCTTCTACTTTAAAAATACTATTTTCAGCATTTTCATCGCTATTGTTACCACTGTTAGAAACAGTGCTTAGACCATTACTTTCCAACATTCTTAAAATCTCCTTAGCTCGTTTTTGCTCGGCTGTTTCGGGGAATTTGGCAATTACTTCTTTTATCAAAGCGATGTATTTATCTTTACCAAAAATATTTCCTGCTGACATTGCATTTAACAAGGCAAACTTTGCTTTAAAAGTATTTTTTTGACCAAAAACAGAATCGGCTTTTGAACTATTGTCATACGCTACTTTGTACTGACCTTTGCTAAATGCTTCATAAGTACTCTTGTAATATTGACCCAATGCACGTTTTTCTTTTTCATCAGCACCTACAAAATTCGGATCAACCAAGATGCGAGCATACGTTGTATTTGGGTATTTTGCAGTGATTTTATCGTAATATTCTTTTGCTTTTGCTTGCTGTTTGAGGTCAATATGCGCCAAATAAAGATAATACCAAGACTCTAACTCATTTTTTCCTTCTGGAAAACGGATGTTAAGCTCCTCCAATGTTTTGACACACTTCCCATTCGCAATCAGTTGTTCACGGTATGCTTTTCCTAATTTCAACATGGCATCGTTCACTATATCCTTCATAGCATTTACCTGTTCGCCACTTGAAGGGACACCTTGTAACATACGATTCATGTCAGCTTCAGTAAATTCGGTGTTTTCGTTACTTACTTTAACCGCTGCTTTATCGTCAGTAACGACATCAGCTCCGGTTGTTTTTTGAGAGCGACGCCAGTTGTCTTCTAATTTTCTGTTGTTCCATTTCTTATTAAAAGACTTTTTGCCCGATTGAATACTTTTAGAACTGTACGCAAAAAAAGTGCTTGGAACGCTACTCCCAACAAAATCAGAACTATTGGTTTTAGGAGCATCTTTGGCAACCAAGGCAGCGGCAGCTTTTGCCGCAGCATCGTCTTGAGCTTTTTTCATTTTTTTTGCCAAAGCCATTTTTTCATCTTTTGACAATGCTCCGAGTTTTATCAAGCTATCTTGTAGTGTAATCGTTTCAATACTTTTTGCAATATCAGTCAGACCAAAAGCGTAGCGTTTTACCTCGTCATAACGCTCATCGCTTTTATTGATAACGGTCAATGAGCTATCATAATAACATTTTGCCTTGATATAATTTTCATCTTCTAAGTACAAACGAGCCAATTGCAAATACGATTCTGCTTTTTGCGTTTGATTTTTAGTAGAGTTGTCCAAAGAAAGTTGCAAATTCTGCAATGCCATTTTACGGTCATTGTTTTTAAGCCCAATTTGCGCTAAAGTATAGTAAATCTGGTCTTTATAATCTTCGTTTTTACTGTCTTTTGACATTTTAGTCAGCGTCGAAATGGCATCATCAATGCTTGCTTTTCCACTGTAATAAGCAAAAAGCGCAACGTTCATTCGAGCATTAAACTCCATTTCGTAAGGAGCTTTTGATTTTGATACTTTCTCAAAAGCCATCAAAGCGTCTTGATTACGACCTGCTTCTTGGTGGATTTGCCCCAAAATATAAGTCATTCGAGCTTTGTCTAATTTAGATTTGCTCAATTCAATGGCTTTTGTAAGTGGCAAAATCGCTTTTTCGTATTCTTTTTGGTTTAAAAAATAAAAAGCATACGTTTTAGCGGCTTCTCGACGAACATCAGGAAAAGTAGATTTTCTTTTCAATAAACCAAGCAGTAAATCGGTTGCTTCATCAAATTTTTTGCGTTGAATATATGTTTTTGCCAACCACAACTGCGCTTCTTGGTGGCTTGGACGGTGTTTTAAAATATGCTTTTTAGGTTTTTCATCTTTTTCACCAATTGAAGGTTCTAATTCGCCTTCTTTTTCTTCCTCTTTTTCTTGTTTAATTTCTTCTTTCAGAGCTTCTTTTGTCGGTTTTACACCTTCTTCAAAATCTAATTTTTTAGGTTCAACCTTTTCTCCTCTCTTTTTTGCTTTTGCAGCTTCGGCTTTTGCCTTAGCGATTTCTTTTTTCTTCTTTTCAGAAGCCTTCTTTTTCTCTTCTAATGCTTTTTTCTTATCTTTTGCAACATCTTCACGGGCTTCTTTTTTATCTTTTACTTTTTTCTCCTTTGCTTTTTCCTTTTCTTTGACGGCAGATTTTTTCTTTTTGGTTTTACTTCGTTTATCAACTTTCGCTGGTGTCATTTCATCTACCATATACACAAAAGTTTCTTCAGCAATTTCATAATCTTGCTTTAAAAACTGGCATTGCCCCATCAACAAATAGCAGTCGTCCACCCAATCGCCTTTTGAGTGAATAACAGAAGCCGTCGAAACTTTCTTAATTGCCTTATCCATCTCTTGTCCAACAGACGATTTAGCGTTTTCGACAGCAAAAGCAGGGTATAAATCTAAAATTTTGTTATAATTATCTTGATGTTGCTCATTTAATTTGGCTAATGCCTCTTCATATAGTACATTTGCGTTGAAATGATAATTGTAGTGCGTTGTGACGTTGTTAAATTGCCGCTGCGCCCAAGAAACTTTACCTTTTTTCTTGGTTGTTACGCAGGCAGTGAACGCCGAAATAAATAAAATACTAACTATAAATGTGTTGAAACGTTTCATCTAATAATAAATTTAATACATTTTACTTTCAAAAGCTATTTTTGTTACAATTTAGCAAATAAAAAGCCGTTACTATAACTTTAAAAATGCAAAATTATTTTGTATTAACTAAAAAAATAAATCATCAAGTAAATAAAATATGACTTTAAGAGAAAGAATTACGACCTCCATCAGAAACATTGGAACACTTATTGGAAAATTGCAAGGACACCAACCTGTAAGCAATGAGCCAAGCCTATTGATGGATATCGACGGACAGCCCATAGTGCAGAAACGCCCACTTTTGGAACGGCTAAAAGATACTTACCGAATGACGATTTCCAATCCTGAAACGTTTGAAGAATTGGGGAGCTACAAACTCTCTTTGCTAAGTGTCTATACAGCTTTTGCATCTATTGCTGTATTTTTGACCATTATGGTGGTTTCTTTAATCATCTTCACACCTCTCAAAAGCTATATTCCTGGCTATGGTGATGCGGCACAATTGAGCGAACTTCAAAAATTACAAGATAAAAATAAAGATTTAGAAGAACTCGTTGCGGCTAATCAAACGTACATCAATGATTTTCGTAAGATGCTGACGCAAGATGTCGAAACGGTCAAAGAAGCTCCAAAAGAAGACGTTAGCAAAATGCCTGACAGCCTTTTAGATGTTGGAACAATTGAAGAAGAAAAACAATTGCGTGACCAATATGAAAAAAATCGTGGTGTAGCAAGTATTGCTACAAATGGTAACGCTCAAGTCGTCAAATCTGTTAATTATTCACCAAAAGAACTTGGCTTGGAGCAAATGTATTTTACTTCGCCTATCAACGGAGAGGTGATTCGTGGCGTTAAAATGAGCGAACAACATTATGGAATAGACATTGTTGCTCCCAAAAACACGCCTATCAAAGCTGCGATGGACGGACACATTGTCTTGTCTGATTTTACAGTAGAAACAGGCAATACCATTACGATTCAGCACGCTCACGGTGTAGTTACTTCTTACAAACATTGCTCTTCTTTGTTGAAAAAACAAGGAGGCTATGTCAAAGCTGGAGAAGCTATTGCCATTATTGGCAATACAGGAACACTTACCAATGGGCCTCATTTGCATTTTGAGCTTTGGCACAATGGCAAATGCGCCAATCCAACGGATTATATTAATTTTAAGTACTAATATACTTATAAAGACGTTCAAAAACATCTATTAGTTTAGAGTACTGAAAACTACAAAGAAGTTTAAAAATCGTAGATTTTTGGACAAACTCTGCGTTCTCTGCGCCTCTGCGTGGTCTAAAAATAAATTCTCAAAGAGAGTTTTAATAAAATAATTTCACGCAAAGGCGCAGAGAACGCAGAGAAATAAATATTTTTTGCAAAAATATCTCTTTTAGCTACGTAAAAACTTTTCCGTAGTTTTCAGTAAACTATTCCTTAAGTGTATGAAACATAAGCAATTTCATCAGCAGCACGAACTCCTACCCTAAGAACTATTCTACACGCAAAATCGGCAATTCTATAAAAAAATCAGAGCCTTGTCCTAAAACACTTTCGCACCAGAGTTGCCCTTGAGCATCCATCACCATTCTATTACTTACAGCCAAACCAATACCACTTCCTGTTCCACGGGTCGTAAAATTAGGTAAAAATATTTTTTCCATTTGTTCTTGTGGAATCCCTACGCCATTGTCACTTATTCGAGTAATGACTTTTTTGCCCTGCTCATAAACAAAAACATCTACCCGACCTTCTCTGTTGTCAGGAATTGCTTGAATTGCATTTTTTATCAAATTATTCAAAACACGGGTTATTTGAGTCCTATCAACTTTCACAAAAATACGTTTATCTGGTGGCGTAACAATGTTCAAAACAGCGTTTGGATGTTCATTATTGGAGAAAAGTGCTGCATTTACTTCTACAAAATCGTTAAACTCTATTTCTTCCAGTTCTGATTGCTGCTTTTTATCTTGCGAATAAGCCAAGAAATTAGACGCAATACTATCCATGTGGTTGATTTGCTCTTCTAATGTACGGGTTGTTTTTTTGATGTAGGCTTTTAGCGATTCGTAGTCTAAATCTATCGACATCATCGCCAACATTTGCACACTGAGCTTGAGGGGTGTCAAAGGATTCCGAATATCGTGCGCTACCTGACTTGCCATGACTTTCCATGCGGACTCCTTCGCACTTGCCTTGATTTGGCGTGCACTTTCTTCCAATTTGAATAACATGGCGTTGTATTCTCTAATCAAATCGCCCAACTCATCTTTGCTATCCCATTCGATTTTGGTCGGTGTTACGCCAAATTCAACTTCTCGTAATTTTTCAGCTACTTCTTGCAATGGTTTCATAATTACTTTGGTCGTAGAATAAGCAAAAATAATAGTCGGCAACAAAAGTAAAACATAAACGGTCATCAACATACCCATCAAATCTGAAAGGTCACTTTGTTTTAGCAACTCTCTACTATAGTATGGCAATTCCATAAAAGCAACAAGTTTGTTGTCTTTGAGTACTTGAACAAAACCGCTTTTATAGGTAAAATTTCCAACTTGATCATCTATTTGAAAACTATATTCATTGTTTGTTGTCAAACGTTGAAATGCAACACTGTTGATAAGTGGAGCTTTCAAATTTTTATTAAAAATAATTTTGTCTGTGCTGCTCAATAATTTTCCAGTCGTGTCATAAAAATTTACATCAATTTTATGAACACTACTCAATTTTTTTGTAAGATTCTGAAAATCAATACTTTGCGAACCGCCTTCTTTAATTACATTTTGAGTATGCTTTGAAACTGCTTCAATTTTTTGATAAAGTTGGGTTTTGTGGCGTTCCTCGGTGGTACTTGTAGAATAAATAATGGTAATGAAAGCAACGATAATACAGGCAAAAATCACCAAACCAACAATGGTCGCATGAACTTTAAAATTGATTGTCCAATTGCGAGGAAACTGAAAACCATCAATAAAACCAACCAAAGTGTTGATAACAGCAATGATAAAAGTCATTCCTGCCAAGAAAATATACAAGTAAGCAAAAAGAAAAACAACTTTCTGCCGCCCATCGTATTTGTGCCTTGCTACAATAATCGTATTGTTTTCGTAATGCCCTATGACCTCACTTTCGCTTGGATTCCATTTGGTCAATCGAGCATCTGTTCCAAAACTTGGAATATTATTGAGGTCTTCTATTTTGGTGTACCAATCGCCTTTTTGTTCGTCACAAACGCCATCTTTGAATACAGCGTAGTCTATTTTATCAAAATATTTGATACCACGGTAAGGCTCTGTCAAAACAGAAGTATTGTATTCCATATCAGAATTGGTCATCCTTTCTTGCCTAAATACCTCCAAACGATAAAAATGATTGCTATCTCGTGGAATTTGTGCCGAATAGCAAACATGAAAAAGACTATCAGACAGTTTTCGAGCTGGTCCAATTACTCCTCTTTGCAGTGAATCTGATAATTCCATGCGGTAATTGTCCGCCAAGTAATCGTTGCTATGAAAAACCTTATTTAGCCGTTTGTTTATTTGCTCAATATTTTTTAGTGTATCAATTTCTTTTTTCACCAAATTGATTACTTCGTCAATTTTAGTAATGGCTTTTGTATCTTCCAAACTTAACTTTCTGACACTGGTTTTGAGTTCTTCAATATCGCTATCACGTTTGTATTTGTACAGAAAAATAGCTGATGTAGAGGCAAAAACAATCAGCCACGTCAGCACCCAAGGAAAATAAGACGACTCGTTGTCCACAAAAAAATCAACAAACATCACCAAGCCAAATAGAAACAATGCCAACATTGCACGATTCACATTAAGCTCATTTTCAGAAATTGAAACCGAAACCAAAATCAAAACACCAAGCAATACAGCAATGCGATAAGCCAAAGGAATTTTCAATCGTTTCGCATTTTTCATAATGCGGTAATTGAATAAAAAAAGTACAACCCACAACAAGAGCAAACTCATAATGGTTACAACATTGGAAAATTGGATGTAAAATAAATTTTCAAAATCAAAATTTTCTTTTTCGTTGAAAATCAGGCTTTTATGAAAATAAATTGTAATCAAAAGTCCAGAAACAATGGCTACATAAAACACAAAAAGCAAGCAAAGTCGGCTACTTAATTTTAGATTTTCAAAATTCCATGGACGTACATCTTTATAAAAAAAGATAATCAACCAAAGTAGCAGAAAAATATTAATCAGCATATCGCCTACAGAAGTGGACGAAAGTGTGTATTTAAAAAGCGGTAAAAGTTCAAATCGGTTGTTAAATCCAAGGTAATTGATTAAAAACATAATGCCAGCAACTGCAAGAAAAAGGAAAATCAATCCATAATCAGGGCGCATTTGTTCAATAAGTTCGTTGGCAACATGATTCACCAAAGCGCATAAAAACACCGTTGCCAAAAGGAATAAAACAAACAAACGGTACTGAATATCACTGTTGCTCGGGTTGTCTTTACTGTCTAAATAAAAAGTAGCACCTGTACTGGATTCAACTTTGAAAGGCGTTGCCGTGGCACTTATAGACACTTCTTTCGGAATGTTGTCGTCGGCAATAAAAAAGCTTTCAAGTTCTTCTTGATAGCTCTTTTTGTATTTTAATTTGATTGGAAAAAGAGCTACTGATTGTTTGTTTTCGGTTATATTTTTTTTACTAATGAAATAAAAATTTTCATTGATGTTTTGAAAACCTTCGTTGATGTTTTGCTCAACAACAATTTGATTGTTTGTCCAAGATTTCAAATTACCCGATTCAAAAATCAACAAAGTAAAAGGCTGTTTTGCACGCTCTTGCAAAACACTTTCTTCGGGTGTAACATCGGGCAGCGTCAGTTCGCTGACAATTTTACCTACTTCATTTTCCTGCCATTGCAGCGTTTGCTGAATTTGGGTAGCATATTGTTGCAAATTATTCTCTTTTGTATTTTTTTGTTCTTGCCAAAATGCCAAAAAAAAGAATAAAATGCTAAGTCCTGCGTAAATGTAAAATTGCTTTTTCATATTGAGTAAGATGCTTCAGAAAATGTAAAAATTAAAACTGCAAAATAATAAACTGTAAAAGTACATCAATTAAACGAACTCAAAGATACACTTCCAAATTCTTATTTTTTGCAAATAAGCCACAAAATTAAGGTATTATGTATTAATATTTTTAATAATTGATAATATTTTTTAATTTGTACAACTTTTTAACAAGTTCTAAAAAATATTCCTCAAATAGGGGATTTCTTAGCTAAAAAAAAGCCTTTACTTTTGTAGAAATTTAGGATTGACAATTTAGACGGCAAAAGTCGTTCCTGCAATAAACAAAATGAACTGGTTTTTTACCAGCTTAAAGATTTAGAAATTCCTATTCTTAGGAATTCATGCGTTTTAGATTTGATTGAGAGAATGAACCGATGTGCGAAAGAGCATGTCGGTTCTTTTTGTTTTTTTACAAAAAATAAACTTTGTTAAAATTTTTTCCCTACAAAATACAATAAATAGTTACTTCGTTTAGTTTATATAGTTTTGGGTTTTGTTGTGAGACAAAAGCTCAAGGTGTTTTTTTGTAAATTAGCCATAATACTTATAGCCGTAAAAATAAACTTTTATTCTTTTTTTTCGTAATATATGTTTTTATTAACGAGGAAAAAAAATCCCTTGTTCGATTATGATGTTCAAACAATTACTTTATAGTGTCCTTCTTATTTTAGGATGTACTTCAATTTCAAAGGCATACACTATTCTGCCTTTTGCGTCTGAGTTAGATACCATTCCAATCAAAGAGCGTTTTGGGGATTACCTCAATGCAAAAAAAAGTCCTTTTGATTTAAAAGACCCTGGCTTGATTCAAAAAACTGTTGAATTTGACCCAAAAACAGGCAACTATATCATTACCGAAAAAATCGGTGATGAATATTACCGTATGCCTACCTATATGACTTTTGATGAATATCTTAAGTATAAAATTGATGAGCAGCAGAACAAGCAGTTCCAAAAACTGAACGGTACTGGCGTAAGTACCACCAAAAAACCTTTGGTTGGTGGTGTTGGCGTTGTTGATCCGTTGAAGCGTTTGCAAGAACAAATCGAAAAAAATGTCGTGGACAGATTGTTTGGAGGCAACGAAATCTCTATCATTCCGCAAGGAAGTATTGATTTGCCGATTGGATTTAACTATTCAATCAGTAAAAATCCTGCCTTGCCTGTTTCATCACAAAGACAGTTTCAACCGAGATTTGACATGGACATTCAAATGAATGTTACTGGTAAAATTGGTGAAAAATTAAACTTAAATACAAGTTACAACAGTAAAGCTGCCTTTAATTTTGACAATCAACTAAAATTAAATTACGATACGCCTTCTTTTAGCGAAGATGAAATCGTGAAAGACGTAGGTGCTGGTAATGTGACTTTGCCATTGAAAAGTACGTTGATACAAGGCGCATCAAGTTTGTTTGGTTTGAAGTTGGGAACGCAATTTGGACGTTTGAAAATTACGTCTGTTATTGCACAGCAGCAATCCCGTCGTCAGCAGATTCAAGTACAACAGGGAAGTCAAAAATTCAAATACTCTATTGGTGGTGATCAATACGATGAAAATCGTCACTTTTTCTTGACCCATTCCAACCGTGAAAATTATGAAGGTGCTTTATTGAACCTTCCTCAAATCAATTCACTCTTTTCGATTACTTACCTTGAAGTTTGGGTAACGAATGACCGTACTGAAACACAAAACGTACGTGACATCGTAGCATTTACCGATTTGGGCGAACCTGAGCGTTTTATCAATACAAAAAATATCAAAAAGAAAAATTGCAATATTGACATCAAAGGCAAATGTTTGCCTACAAACGATGCCAATACGCTTTATGACAAATTGATTCAAAATGACAAATTGCGTAATTTTGATGCTGTTATTAGAGAATTGACTGCGAAAGGTGGCGATTTTGAAATGCAAGCAACGAAAGATTTTGAAAAAGTCCGTGCAAGAAAATTACGCCCAGATGAATATACTTTTGACCCAAAATTAGGTTTTATTTCTTGTAATTTCCAGTTGCGTCCCAACCAAGTTTTGGGTGTCGCTTTTACTTATAAATACAACGGTAAAGAATACAAAGTAGGAGAATTAGCTGCCAACGCACCTGCAACAGATGTTCGTCCGAATACAAATGTCACTAAGCCAGGAGAGCCATTAGATACAGTTCCTCAAATGCTTTTCGTAAAATTATTGAAAGGAACGATGCCTCGGTTGGATATTCCACTTTGGGATTTGATGATGAAAAACGTCTATTCTCTTGGTGCTGGTTCTATCAACAAAGAAGGTTTCCGTTTGGATATTGTCTATAATGAGCCAGGTCAAGGAAAGCGTAGCTTTTTGCCAGATACAAAAGTGGCAGGACAACGTTTGTTGAATGTATTTAATTTGGATAAATTAAATGTTCAAGGTGATCCGCAAGCAGACGGTGTTTTTGACTTTGTAGAAGGAATTACAATCAATACCCGTCAAGGAAAAGTTATTTTCCCAGTTTTAGAACCTTTTGGAAAAGCACTTTCTTCAAAAATTGACGATGCAGCTTTATCAAGAAAATATGTCTATCAGCAATTATACGATACAACGATTACCGCAGCAAGAGAATTTCCAGAATTAAATGTATTTTCTATTGAAGGCGAATACAAAGGAACTTCAAACAGTGAATATTCATTGGGTTCTTTTAATCTTCCAAAAAATTCTATCAAAGTAAGTGCAGGTGGTCAGCAACTCGAAGAAGGTTCTGATTTTGAAGTCAATTACCAAAATGGTACGGTAAAAATCTTGAACGAAGCCTATATCAATTCTTCTATTCCTGTAAATATTAGTTTTGAGGATACGCAACTTTTTGGTTTTGACCAACGACGAATGTTTGGAACAAGATGGGATTATACCTTTAATAAACACCTTGCCATCGGAGGTACTTTTATGAAACTTTGGCAAGTGCCATTTACTCAAAAAGTGAATGTTGGAGAAGATCCTGTGAGTAATAGCGTTTATGGTTTAGATGTGAACTATAGCAAAGATGCGCCTTGGGTAACAAAATTGGTGGACAAATTACCGTTTATCAATACAAAAGTGCCTTCTTCGATTAGTTTTACAGCAGAAGGTGCTTTTTTGAAGCCTGGACAAGCAAAAGCAATTCGTAAGGTTGTCAATCCAGCAACGGACGAAGTTTTAGATGAAGGTGGTGTGGTTTATGTAGATGACTTTGAAGGTTCTACGAATGGAACAGATTTGCGCCAGCCTTTTCAATGGTTTTTAGCCAGCGTTCCTCAAAATGATTTGGATAACAATAATCCACTGTTTCCAGAAGCGGGAGAAATCAATAGTTTTAAGAGCAATGCCAATCGTGCAAAATTAGCATGGTATGTTATCAACGAACAAGGTAACAATACTGGATTTGGGTCACAAGCGGGCAATGTCCGAACACAAGAAGATAACGAAGATCCAGATTTTGGATTTTTGGCAGAGCAAGAATTGTTTCCATTGAGAGGTCAGAGCAATCAAGCAGCAGGAACATTCCCTTCTCGAATTTTTGATTTGAGCTATTTTCCTGACGAAAGAGGCCCATACAATTTTGACGAACCAGGTGCTGGTTTTCCTGGTATTTCAAAAGGCTTAGATGGAAGCGGTCGTTTGAATAATCCAGAAACCCGTTGGGGCGGTATTATGCGTGCTTTGCCATACAATGACTTTGAAGCATCTAACGTAGAATTTATTGATTTATGGGTAATGTCGCCATTTTTAAAAAACGACCAATCTCGTTTTAACAGTGGAAAATTACACATTGATTTGGGTAATATTTCAGAAGATATTTTGCGTGACTCACGCCAGTTTTATGAGAATGGTTTGCCAGGAGGAAATAGTACTGCGGCAAGCAAATTTCCTACGGACGAAACAACCTTGGCACGTGTGCCACGTATCACGCCAATCACCAACGCTTTTGAAAACGACAACCTTGTTCGTGAAGCGCAAGATGTTGGTTTAGATGGTTGGAATGATGCACAAGAGAAAAGAGAGTTTAGTGCTTATTTGGCAAAAGTTCAAGACCCTGTAAGTGGTGTTACCAATAAAAACGCATTGAATAGAATCCTTGATGATCCATCAAATGATAATTTCGCTTATTTTTTAAATACACCAAACAAGTCTTTCCAAGAGAATGTTGATGGTGTAAAAGAGCGTTATAAGAATTTTAACAATCCACAAGGAAACTCGAGAGCTTCTACGACACAAGGTGTAGAATCTTCTACAAATACGCCCGATTCGGAAGATTTGGACAACAATAAATCATTGGACAACGAAGGTGAATCTTATTTTCACTACGAAATTCCAATTGAATTTGACAAAGTTACTGGCACAAATCCAGGTGGTATGAATATAGACAAAGCTGGATTTGTTTCTGACATTATCAAGATTGACCCAAGTGTAAAATCAAGATGGAAAGCAATTGACCAAGGCGCAGAGCCTGTATTTTACCGCATTCGTATTCCAATTGACCAGTTTAAGAAAAAAGTGGGTGGTATTCAAGATTTTCGTTCTATTCGTTTCATGCGTATGTACATGACAGGTTTTAAAAGCCCTATTGTATTGCGTTTTGCAAGAATGGAATTGGCACGTAGCCAATGGCGTCGTTATAAGCGTAATGCTTCTGTTGGTGAGCCAACTATTGACCCAGGAACATCTCCATCAAAAGATTTGACTACTTTTGACATCAATGCTATCAATATTGAAGAAAATGGAAATCGTCCAAACTTCAAATACGTATTGCCTCCAGGTATCATACGTGAAACAATATTGGGGCAGCAGTTGGCTCAGTTGCAAAACGAGCAAGCGATTTCTATGGGCGTTTGTGATTTGGCTTCTGAAAATGAAAGAGGTATTTATAAAATTACAAACTTCGATATGCGTTTGTACAAGCGTTTGAAAATGTTTGTCCACGCTGAAGCCCGCAATCAAACAACTATTCCTGATGGACAATTGACGGCTTATATTCGTTTGGGTAATGACTTTGAGCGCAACTATTATGAATATGAAATTCCGCTTACAATGTCTGACCCGAAGAAGCTGCCAGATGACCATATCAGCCAAGCTTATGCAGAAGAAATCTGGTTAAAATCAAACCGTTTTGATATTGATTTGGAACGTTTGGTGCAAGTTAAAACACAGCGTGACAGAGTTAAATTCGACTCAAAAACACCTTATGCCATCAGTGATAACGGACGTGATACTATTTTTATAAAAGGAAGTCCAAATTTAGGTCAAGTCAAAAGTATTATGATTGGTATTCGTAACCGTTCACAAGGTTCTGTTTGTGCAGAGCTTTGGGTGAATGAGTTGCGTTTGAATGGTTTTGACCAAAAAGGAGGTGGCGCAGGTTTGGCTCGTTTGGACATCAAAGCTGCCGATTTGGGTAGGGCAACATTCTCTGCCAACTATACAGGTACAGGCTATGGTGGTATCGAACAACGCCAACAGCAGCGTATCCGAGAAGATGTTTTACAATACGATGCAACGACTAACCTCGAATTGGGACGTTTTATTTCTGATAAATCAAGGGTGAAAATTCCTTTTACATACCAATATTCTAATACAACTCGTACTCCTGAGTACGATCCTTATGATTTGGACGTAAAGTTAAAGCAAAAATTAGCAGAGATTGGTTCTGATAAAAGAGAAGCATTGCGCAAGCAATCTATCACGCAAAACGCAGTGTCAAACATTAGTTTTGACAATGTTCGTATTGAGCGTAAAGCAGACGATACCCGTAAGCCAATGCCTTGGAATATATCGAATTTCACCATTTCGTACCAACAGACACGTGACCTCTACAGTGACCCAATCATTGAAGATGAAGCCAAAACAGTACGTCGTGGACAATTAGAATACAACTATGCGTTGCCAAATGGCGCAAGTATTACTCCTTTTAAAAAATTAATTAAAAAGGATAAATATTTGAAATTGCTTAGTGAGTTTAATTTTAGCCCATTGCCAAGCAACTTTAATTTTAGCACTAACTTAGAGCGTCAATTCAATACGACAAAATACCGTTTTACAGATGAGTTTCCAGAGTTGAGTACTTACTACAACAAGCGTTTTACTTGGGATAGAAAATATGCGATGAATTGGGATTTGAGTAAAGGCATTAAACTTAATTATGTTGCAGATGCCG
The DNA here is from genome assembly GCA_043777755.1 of Saprospiraceae bacterium. Classification (GTDB taxonomy): domain Bacteria; phylum Bacteroidota; class Bacteroidia; order Chitinophagales; family Saprospiraceae; genus CANHEE01. The sequence continues at coordinate 4,661 of JAYWHK010000151.1, read as the reverse complement.
CTTCTGTTATTGATGAACCTGCTGGATTAATCAATACTCAAGAAAAAAAGGATAGTATTTGGAATAATATCCGCAATTTAGGTCGTTACAAACTATTCAACCAAACCATCGGGGCAAACTATACGTTGCCAACCAAGCAAATTCCTTTGATGGATTGGATAACGATTCGTGCGCAAGCCCAAGCAACGTACAACTGGAACGCAGCCGCACTCAATACGCAATATTTGGGAAATACCATTCGTAATTCGCAAAATCGTAGTATCAATGGCGATTTCAACTTTGAACAATTGTACAATCAATGGAAATATTTGAAAAAAATCAATACGCCATTGGCTGAAAAAGGTAAAAAACCTAAAAATACAGGCAAAAGACAAGATGCACAGCCTAAATCGGCTATTGGAATCCAAACCGACGGTGTTAGTGGAGGTGAAGAAGGTAGAGGTAGAATGGCTGACGACAAAAGAGCTGATACGCCAGCTACCGACGACCCACGAGCTCGTTTGCGTGAAAAAATGAAGCAGGGTAAAATGGCGGAAGACGCTACAAAAAAGGCAGAAGGCAAACTTGCTGATGCCAAAGATAAAGCTGCCGATGGAAAAACACCTGATGGAAAAGCTGCAAAAGACGCTAAAAAGAAAGAAAAAGAGAAAAAAGAATACGAGCCAAGCATGGCAGAACGTGTGATTATTCGCCCGTTGATGTTATTGCGAAAAGCACGTGCTTCTTATACCGAAACTTTCCAAAATACTGTTCCTGGTTTTATGCCATCAACAGGAATTTTAGGTCAAGACAACTTTACGTCACCAGGATGGGATTTTGTTCTTGGACAAACACCTACCAATGAGTGGTTGGACAAGGCAGCAAATAATAACTGGATTTCAACAAGTAATCTTTTGAACGAGTCTGTGGTAAGGAATTATTCACAACAATTCCAAGGAAATATTACGATTGAGCCATTTACAGATTTTAGAGTGGAAGTTGATATAATGAAAAATTATACCAAAAATCACACGCAAGATTTCAAAAAGACGGATTCTATAACACCATTTGCTCATTTAGCACCACGTGACGTAGGACAATTCACCGTGTCTAATTTTTCTCTTGATGGACTTTTTGGAGATAAAAATGCGGTTAATGGACTTTATGATAAATATAGTGATTACAGCAAAGCTATTTCTAGCAGATTGGCAGGACCAAACGCAAAAGCCCATAGCGCAGAGCCAGGATATTACGCAGGATATGGTGCAACAAATCCAGAAGTCGCAATTCCTGCATTTTTGGCAGCTTACACAGGGCAAGAGTCAGGTAAAGTAAATTTAAATGTTTTCAATACAGTGCCGTTGCCGAACTACCGTTTGAATTACAATGGCTTGTCAAAATTGAAAATGTTTAAAAAGAAAGTACAAAGCATCAATATTACACACGCTTATAAGTCGCAGTTACAGTTGAGTTCATACAACACAAATACACCTGATTACGACCCGACAAATACTTTGCGTAAAGACCCTGTGAATTTTAACTACTATTCAGCGTTAAATATTCCTGGCGTGGTCTTGAACAAAGAATTTTCGCCACTAATCGGTATTGATATGAAGTTGAAAAATGATTTGTCTTTGCGTGTTGATATGAAAAAACGTTACAATTTGCAACTGACACTTTCTGACAATATGCTTTCTGAACAAAAACAAGATGAATATACGATTGGATTTGGTTACAAAATGAAAAATGTTCACTTGAAATTTTTAGATTTTATGAATTTTGAACAGCCTGCTTCTAAAAAGAAAAGTGGCGAAAAGAAAAATTCTATCATCAAATTGGGTGACGACAAAAAAGACGATACACCAGTAGAATTGGATAAAAATGGAAAGCCTAAAAAGAAGAAGAAAGTTAAAAAAGGAAATGACTTAAACCTGAAAATGGACATTTCATTGAACAACAGCATCACGCAACAAACCATGTTATTGACAGGCTTACGCCAAGTAACTCGTGGCGAATTGCAGATTAGAGTTTCTCCTTCTGCGGACTATACAGTTAATAAACGATTGACATTGCGATTCTCTTTGGACTACAATTCTACACAACCGTTCACTTCTCAATCTTTTCCGAGAACGAACATTACAGGATTGACGACTTTGAGGTTCCAATTGTAAAATAAAAAACTCCACGATGCATAATCGTGGATTTTTTTGGTTATTTTAAATTTCTCTGTATTTTTCAGCAGGTAAAAAATTATGTACTGGCAAATTGAGAAGGATTTAGCACACGAATTATCGCAGATAAAATCAATAAATTGATTTCACTCACGGATTTTCACGGTAAGTAACTATATGAGAAAAAAAACGTAAAAGTTAATCAAAAATTCAATCTATGACCAATATTACCTACAACAAAGGAAAATTCAACAACGAAACCTTAATTGATTTATACAAAAAACTACTTTTACCTCGCATGATTGAGGAAAAGATGTTGATTTTACTTCGTCAAGGAAAAGTCAGCAAATGGTTTTCTGGTATTGGTCAAGAAGCGATTTCGGTTGGTTGTGCGGCGGCACTCGACATGGACGAAACGATTTTCACCATGCACCGCAACTTGGGCGTTTTCACCACAAGAGAAATGCCTTTTGAACGTTTGTTGTGTCAGTGGGAAGGCAAGGAAAATGGCTACACGAAAGGACGTGACCGTTCTTTTCACTTTGGCGCACCTGAGCATCATATTGTAGGTATGATTTCTCACCTTGGTCCACAATTGTCTTTGGCAGCTGGTGTTGCATTGGCACATAAATTGAGCAACGAAGGCAAAGTTTCTTTAGCTTTTACAGGAGAAGGTGCGACGAGTCAAGGTGAATTTCACGAAGCCTTAAATACCGCTTCGGTTTGGCAATTGCCCGTTATTTTTGTCATTGAAAACAATGGTTATGGACTTTCTACGACCACCAACGAACAATACCGCTGCGAAAAATTATCTGACCGAGGTAAAGGCTATGGAATGGAAGCCTATACGATAGATGGAAATAATATTTTAGAAGTATATGGGACAATTCAGCGTTTGGCAAGCGAAATGAGAGAAAATCCAAGACCTGTTTTGATAGAATGTCAAACTTTTCGGATGCGTGGACACGAAGAAGCGTCAGGAACAAAGTACGTTCCGAAAGAATTAATGGACGCTTGGGCGACAAAAGACCCAATTGCCAACTACGAAACTTGGCTTCTATCAGAAGGCGTTTTAACCGCAAATCTTATCGAAAATATCCGAAACGAAAACAAACAATACATTGACAGCGCTGTAAAAAATGCAGAACGTTATCCTCCTGTAACGTCCACCGAAGCACAAGAATTGGCAGATGTATATGCTCCTTTTGAGCAAAAAATTACTTTTTCACAAGGCGAAGTAAAAGAAATTCGTATGATTGATGCCATTTCTGATGGACTTCGAGAAGCGATGCGCAAACACGATAAATTGGTTTTGATGGGGCAAGACATTGCTGATTATGGCGGTGTTTTCAAGATTACAGATGGTTTTGTTGCTGAATTTGGAAAAGGTAGAGTCCGCAATACACCGCTTTGCGAAAGTGCCATTATAGGGATTGGATTAGGGCTGAGTATGAAAGGTTACAAAGCGATGGTCGAAATGCAATTTGCCGATTTCGTCACTTGTGGATTCAATCAAATCATCAATAATTTAGCAAAAATTCATTACCGCTGGAATCAAAATGCTGATGTGGTCGTGAGAATGCCGACAGGCGGAACAACAGCAGCTGGCCCTTTTCATTCTCAAAGCAATGAGGCTTGGTTCACGCATACGCCAGGTTTGAAAGTCCTTTATCCAAGCAATCCTTACGATGCAAAAGGCTTGTTGTTGGCAGCATTTGAAGACCCGAATCCAGTTATGTTTTTTGAACATAAAGCCTTGTACCGTAGCGTTTTAGCTGACGTTCCAGAAGGCTATTATACCGTAGAAATTGGAAAAGCAAACATCATTAAAATTGGAAAAAAACTCACAATTTTGACCTACGGAATGGGTGTTCTTTGGGCTAAAAAAATCGTAGCAGAAATGAATATTGATGCGTACATTTTAGACTTGCGTTCTTTGATGCCATTGGACTACGCAGCCATTGACGAAGCTGTTAAAGCGACCAACAAAGTATTGATTCTTCACGAAGATACACAATTTGGAGGCATTGGCGCAGACCTTTCCGCTTATATTTCAGAACATTTATTTGAACATTTAGATGCACCAGTGTTACGTGTAGCAGGTTTGAACACACCAATACCATTTGCGGCAGCAATCGAAAAAGATGTATTTATGCCCAGTGAAAGATTGAAAAAACAGTTGGAAAGATTGGTGGCGTATTGAAGCGTATAGAAAAGGTGAGTTTTTTCTGTACGCTGATAAAAAATATCTTTAACACTTGTGTATATACACAACGGATATTGGTGATTAGATATTAAAGATATTGCAAATCCTTGGTGTTCAATATTTTACATAAATTAAAAATACTAAAATCACTTTCTGATATGTATAATAAAAAATGCAAGTAGAGGATTCTACTTGCATTTTTTATTGTAAGCGGGCGTTCAAAATTAATTAGTATTATTTTGTCGTTGAGAAAAAAGTTATAAATAACTGACTATAAGGAAGTTATTTATGATTTTTTGAGCAAT
>JAYWHK010000150.1:0-9866 GCA_043777755.1 Saprospiraceae bacterium | reverse complement strand
AAACCAATTCCACTGATTCCCAATAGCGTCATTAACCAATTAAAAGAAAAAAAACTTTCTTTTTCACTTGTTTTGATGCTATCAACATCGCCCCAAAGGTGGAAATTCGCCCAACGATACGGAATCCGCATCGCATCGGTTTTATCATCTAAATAACTACAAATGGCTTTTTGTAAGGCGACGTCTTTTTCTAAGTCATTGTCTTTTAAGTTTTTATAAAAATAATCAAAAATCATAGGCGAAGTATCGTCTATAATATAACTGTTGCTGGTAATCAAACTTCGGCAACCCGCCATGGTAAAAGCTCGTCCTAAACTAATGATTCCTTCCTTATTTTCCAACTGCCCGTCGCCACTATGACAAGCACTGATTACAGCCAAATCGCTGTGCATCTTCAGACCTGCAATCTCGTGTAAGTGCATCAAATTGTCTTCGGTAGCACTGTTTTTTGCAAAAATCAATTGGATTTTTTCTGGATTATCACATTCTGGAATGCCGTGCATGGCTAAGTGTAAAATACTATAATCCTTTGATTGACAGTTTTTTATAAAATTATTTTTGGTTGCTTTGTCATTCAAAAAGCAATCGCCAATGCCCCAAATCGCATGAACAGAGTCTGCTTCTTCGGCAGCGTGGTATAATTTTCCACCTCCACGGGTAGCCGCCATAATCCTCAAGCAACTATCCGAAGAACGTGAACTGCTGAATATTTTATCATCATTATAATTGATGCCAAAACTGCCAACAGATACTTTACTATTGCTTTGTTTCGGAGCGATTGGTTTTAATTCTTTGACTGAAAAAAGGCGTGAAATAGCAAAATTACGAATCAAAAAAGGGACTTCTTTATTCGACCAATCGCCCAAATATGGCTTCATGCAAAGACTTTGAAAAGATACGTTATAAATCCAATCGTCTGAAATAATTCGCAATCGAGTGACACCCATTAATTCGTTGGCAATGGGCTGTACCAAAGATTGGTACAAACGATGCGAACAATCTAAAAACTGCTTACTTTGAGGTGTTTTCATTTCACCATTTGGATCATTGAGGAGTTTTTTTAAGGTGTCCGCACTGGCTTTTTGGCTACCGTCGAGGCTAATGGTTTTCCAAGTCAAACGTTGTTTGTTGATACAAAAAATATGCAAACTGTCCTTTGTAACCATATAGTCAAGGGCTGCCATGTTTGGCTTAAGTCTTTCTTGTATTTCTTTGACAGTCAATGCTTTATGATCATATTTGCTTTGACGATACAATGGATATTTGTTTTCAATTACTTTTTGAAAATCATAAAAACGCAGCTCTGCAAGCAATGCTTTGTCTTCCAATGCTTTATCGTTTGGGTAGTCTAACTGCTTTTTATTAAGATTAGAATATTTTGCAAAAAGTTCACGCTCTTTGTCTGAGTCTTCTTTTGAAACATTGGCTATTTTTTTTCCTTTTTCACCTTGAAAATGCTCATTGATAACTTGCGCTTTGGTATTTTGAACCAATGCATAAGCTTCTTCTTGGTATTTAAGATTGTTCGTTTTGGCAAAAAGTTGTTTTGCGACATTGAGCGCATCAGCGACCCAATCTTGTTTTTCTCCAAGGTCTATTTTTGAATTTTCGGTCAAAATATCCTCTCTAATCAACGCAATTAAACCATTCAAAATCTGGTAGGTCTGCCAAGAATTTTCGAGGTAAGTCGTTGATTCTGTTTGTATTGCGAATTTCGATAAGGTTTTTGCTTTTTGTAAAAAAACATTGATTAAAGCAGATTTTGCTTGATAGTTTTTGAGTTCTTGTTCGCTTGGATTTTTCGCTACCTCATCACTTTTAAAATCAATCAGATAAGATTGTAATGCTTTTTGGCTATTTTTTAGGGTGTTTTGGTTGTCGCCATTTTCAAAATAAGCAATTGCAGCGGTCAGATAACAGTTTCCAAGAGCTGTTTTATCTTGTTGATTCAATAAAATAGGTAGGGCTTTTTGTTCGCTATAGAACAACGCTTTGGGATAGTTTTTTTGAGAAAGATAGCACTGGCTAAGTTGAGTGTAGCATTGGGCTAAGTTGGTACTGTCTTTTTGCGACTGAAAAAAAGGAATGGTTGAATTGACCGTTGCAATAGCTTCTGAATTTTGCTCGTTTTCCATTTGAGCAAAACTTAATTTTAAATTTACAATTGCCTTATCGTCTTTAAAACCTAATTTTTCAAAAAGTTGTTGAGTTTTTGCAAAATACTTTATAGCACTTTGATAGTTTTCAGTTTTGTTCAAAAAATCGCCATAGTAGTGAAGAACTCCAGCATATTCTCTTTGAATAGCATCGCTTGGCAAATTGATTCCATTATAATATTGTTCAGTAGATTTAAAATATTTTTCGGTCAAATCATGTTCATCTAACTCGCTATATGCTTTTAACAATTCTCTCCTTACTCCTATACAACGTGCAGTATCTTCTTTTTGGGTATAAAAATCAAGTGCTTTTTTCAAAGGCTCAATGGCATCTTTATAATTACCATATTGATTTTCTCCAATACCCAAATTGATATAGGAGTTTGCTAAATCCTTTTTTTTCGATGGTATTAAGGTACGTAGAGCGATGGCAGCTTCAAAATTTGTTTTCATTTTGGAATGTGTGCTATCGTCATTCGGGCAATAACGATAAGCTATCGCCAAACGATGATGTAGCTTTGACCAACCAATACTGTCGTAACATAAAGAGTCTTTGTACAGTACTAATGTTTTTTCGCCTTCTTGAATTACAGTAGAACAATTTTCTTCATTAATATTAAATGAGCCTATTATATTGTCCATTTTAGCATGAAAAACGCTATCTTGAACAAAAAAAGGTTGCTTTTGACGCTGGCAAGCCAATGTCAAAAGCAAAATAGTAAAAAGCGTGAGTTTTGTTTTCATAAAAGCGTTGTTTTGTATTTGTATCGCATTGTATTCCGTAGCGTTGGCGTTAACGCCAACGCTACGGAGTACAATGCGATACATGGTGTTAATTTTATTGCTTGATTAATTTTCTGATTTCTTGAGTAGCTCCTTGTTGAACTTTTAGCAAATATGCACCTGTTGGTAAATCTTTGACATTCCAAACAGCATCTATACTTCCTTGATAATCAATTTCTTTTATGATTTGACCTGAAAAATTATAGAGTGTGCATTTTGTTGTTTCATTGTCGTTTTTTGTACTGAATTTTAGGTTAAAAGCCTCGTCAAATGGATTTGGGTTAGTCTTAAAAGTATTGGTTGATGTTTCTATTTTTGACTTTTTAAATAGTTCCGCCTCTTGTGCATAATCATCTCTTACTTCATATCTGCATCTAATTGCTTCCTCCGAGTTTAAAAAACCATAGGTAGAAAGAGATAAATCTCGCGGAGTAGCAGTTTCTAAAATACATTTTTTGATGTAATCAAAAGATGTTCCACAGCTATTTGCTAAAATAACACTTGCCACTGCTGTAACAAATGGAGCGGCACTACTTGTTCCAGATGCAAATCCGATGTCACCATTCAGTGCCGAGCTACTTACACCATCGCCCAATGCTCCAATATTGACGTAATTATAACCATGATTAGAACCCCAAGTGCCATTATCTACTAAATTATTATAAGAATCTAATGCAGCAACATTAATTTGATTTGGAAGGTTAAACATAGAAGGAAAAACGAGAAGATTTTCGTTGTCTAAATTCTCTCTATCATTTCCTGCCGCAGTTATAAAACCAACGCCGTAATCTTTTCCAGCAATACTCATAGCTGTAAACAAAGGTTCACTTTGCATTAAACCTTCAAGAGGAGAATATTGTTCACTTTCTTGATATTTTGAAATAGGCATTGCATTAAAGCGAATATCTTTCTCCTTCCTTACTTTTGTACATTCGTTAGGTGTATATGCTAAGGACATATTGATAATTTTAGCTCTTTTGAAAATAGCAAGTTCAATACCTTTAATCGCTCTCCAAACAGTACCATTGCCTTCTTTGTCTTGAGTTTTGATAGACAATAAGCGTATGTTTTGATAATTTTGAATAATATTGGCTGTTATACCTATTACATGAGTTCCATGTCCGTTTTCATCGTAAGGAGTGGAAAAATTTTGTAATGTGGTGGCTGTTGTATTTGAAAACCAAGAATCAGGATTAAACTGTTCAATATGTGTTTTATCCATTCCACTATCCAAAAATGCTGTTGTAACTTGGCAACAACTCATAGATCCTTGTTTGGTAGTATTTGGGTCAATTTGATATGGTTTTATTACGCCTGGCATAACACCACTTGTGTCTTTTATAAAAGGCTGATACGTTCTATAATTAGGCCCTCCCTGTATTCCTGTGGAAGAAGAACCTTTGGGAGGAGGGCATTTTGGACAAGCTGATTGTAATGCCTCTGGCAATTTTTCACAAGGAATATCAGTATAAATTCCACGGAAAGTAACTAAAAAAAGCCCAAACATTGGTGCTGAATCTTTTAATGTACCTGTACCGCCAGCTTCAGTTATATTAGCAACCACCTCAGATTCGGTTGTACCAACTGGATATGGTAAAATAAATTCCATTTCTCCTTGCGCTGTTAGCGTACTCAAAACGGAGCAGCAGAATAGGGATAAAATAAATAGACGAATTGTTGTCATAAAAATGGTATAATTTTAATATTTTAAATGAATTAATTTTTAATATATTAGTTAAACTGATATTTATTATTTTATGACAGTTTTTTTTCGATTATTTTCAAAAAAATAAAATTTATTTTTGCAAAGGGGTATAAATACAAAAGCAACAGCACAAACGGGTGGTTTGTACTGCTGCTTTTGAGGAAAGCCTATCTTAATCTTCCCTATAAATAAAGGAGGAGAAATAGGGCTTTATACTTTTACATTTCTAATGTTGAATTACGACTTTTGCAGAATTAACGACTCGACCTTGTTCCAATAATTGAGCAATGTAAATACCACTTGGAAAACTATGAGCATCAAACTCCGAAGAGGTATCTGATGCGCCAACTGATTTTTGTGCTACTAATTTTCCTTCGCTTGTATAAATCGCAATCGTTCTATCGGCTACTTTTGAAGTTGAATATTTTAATAAAACCGCTTCATTCGCAGGATTCGGAATTGCTTGTAAGTTGCGATTTTCTTCCACTTCCAAAATTTTATTGTCAGCACCTGTTTTAGGTTTAGCAATATTTTTTGGCGTATTCTTTTGAACTTTCAAGTCATTGTTAATTATTCGACCACAACAAGAATCTTCTGCGATTGTTATTTCGTAATAGCAGCCTTTTGAGTAAGGGTCATAACTTATCCAATAAGCATAAGTTCCAGGATTTAAGTTCGTGATTACTGTTATACTTGGAGTTACGCCATTCGTTGAATTATCAACAACTATATTTCCTGTGCCACTTGCCCAAGTGATATAATAAGGACTACTCAAAATAACAATACCTTCGTTTTGGTCTATACAGCTTTCTAAGTGTCCTGTTTCATCAGCACGAGGATATTTACAACAATCTGCATATACTTTCAGTTCAAACTTACATTTTTCACCATTTGTGAGATACACAACATAAGTAATAATATTCCAACCATTAGCAAGGGTTACATTAATTTCATTTGGATTTAATCCACTGTTAATCGTTGTATTTTGATTACCATTTTCGTCAGTGATGTACCATTTTACTCCTTCAATACATCTTTCCATACATTTGAAACCAAAAGTATAATCACAACCGCTGTTTGATTGATAAAAACTACGTTCAATATCTTCGCAAGTACAACAATCTACTGTTACATCTATACAATATTCACATTGTAGCGCACTGATAATAACCCATGGACTGCCTACAAGACTTACTTTATAACATACCGTATGAGTGCCATGAGAAAGAACAGGATTAATTTCCAACAAACCATCTCCAGCCATATAATGTACACCGTCTATGAACCATTCTATATTTGCAATGCAATCTTTTAAAGGATTTACACCAAAAATATAGTTACAGCCATCATTTTTTTGATAAAAGCTGTCTTCTATATCTTTGCAAGTACATTCATTTGGATTACAATTGGAATAGACTTTAACGCACACTTCACATTTTTCACCATTTGTTAGTGTTACAATATAGCATACTTGATGTTTTCCTTGTGTAATGGCTATGTTAATTTCATACATTGTACCAGTGATTGCTACAGGTACGCCATCTAAAAACCATTCTATATTTTCAATACAATCCAATGGCTTGATACCAAAGACAAATTCACATTTAGAAGGTCGAGCTGTATAATAATTATTTTTTATTTCTTCGCAAGTACAAGGACAATCTACTTTTACACTGATACCATGCTTACATTTTTCTCCATTAGAAAGTGTAACGATATAATATACATTATGACCTCCATTAGAAAGTGTAGGATTGATCGTGAATAAGCCATTACCTGCTGTATAGAGTGTATCATTAATATACCAATCTATACTTACAATACAGTCCAATTGCTTGATACCAAACTCATAATTACAACCATCACCAGACCAAGCAAAAGTGCTTGCAATTTCTTCACAAGTTGGACAAGGGCAATTCACTTCTACTTTCACACAATGCTCACAGACTTCTTCATTCGATAAAGTTACTTTATAACAAATACTATGTTCGCCATTTGAAAGTTGTGGATTGATTTCAAATAAATCATTTCCAGCAACATAAAGGGAATCGTCAATATACCATTCTATACCTACTATGCAATCAAGATGTTGAATACCAAAATAATAATTGCAACTGTCTTTACTGTTTTGATAGAAAACTTCTCGTATTTTTTCACAATCGCATTTATTATCTTGAATTGAAACACAAGATTTGTCCGACTCCACAGCGTTTAATGGAAAGGCTGTATTTACATTATTTATAATTAATACTTTTGAAGCATTTGCAGAAAATGTATTGCAAGTTACTTGTCCGATTTTACCTTCTTTAAGTTTTGCACCAAAAGTATATTCTAAATCCTCTCCTACTGCCAGATAGTTGAGTCCAAAATCTATTTTTACATTATTTGAAGGAGGTGTTCCTGCTGACCATATTGCATTTGCACATGAACTCGGGCTGTAGCCAAATTCAGGAAGACACAAATTTGTACCGTCACTAAACATCGTTGAGGTTGGTAAATGAGGGGTAGAAGCCAAAAAATTATTATAGATAACACTTAAATCACTACCTCTAGCAATTGACCTATCAAGCATTAAATTATCGCTTCCATTATTGTCTAATGGCAACATATCAATCATTAGTGCATCTCTAAAAGATGTAGTACCAGTATTTTTCATTTTCAAACGATACCTAACATTGCCAGATGAAATTGTATTGCCAGATGTTGCGTAGGTAGCTCCTCCGTTGGTGCTTACTTGTTTTTCAAGTGTAAAACCATGTGTGCCAACCACTGTAATATAGGTGTCTGGTGATGTAGAGGCTACGGGTAAATTCCCGCCACTCACCACAAAGTTGTTAATAATAGAACCTAAACCAGATGTCTTTCTAATTCGGACATCAAAATCAATAAAATAGTAGGGGATATTGTAAGTGCCATAATAACCAGGATTTGGCCAAATTACACTTTGGCAATTAGATTTAATCTCTGGTAAATTCCAACTTAGAGCATTCCCATTATGATTAGGTATTGGCGCAGGCGACCAAGTCGCTGTATTAGGTGCTTCACAGCCAGGATCCCAAACCATTGAAGAATAGTAAGAAGGGTTTCCTACATACTCTAAATTAGAACTCAAATTATCCGTAACGTTAGCACCTATCATGTCAGCTGTTCCAATATTCTGAACCCTTAACCGATAACGAACAATGTCGCCTTGTTTGTATATTGTGTTTGGCTTGGGGTTACATATCATTTTGTATGTAGAAGCCTTAGGTTCTGGTTCATGTAAATAGATATTCCAAGTTGCAGAAGAAGGTGTGATTCCCACTGGCGTACCAGTAAGGTTTACAGTATTTGAAAAGGAAGAAGAAGCATTTGCATTAATTGTGAACTCAATTTCTACGTAAATCATTTTCGTGCTTGCTAATCCAGCAGACTGAATGTTCACAGAATTAATTGAAGTACTTGGATAGGGTGGACTCCATCCCGTCAAAAGAGTAGTAGGAGTAGCACCATTGATACTTAATGTTGCCAAGCCGCCATTTGAATAAACATTAATTTTTGTCGCAGTGACCTCAGATGGTAATATGTCACTAAAACCAAATGCTCCTATTGGAGAAGAACCGCTATTGTACACTTGCAGATAGTATTTACCTGCGCAACCAACTGTATTTCCTCCTAAAGCTGCCCATTTATACAATGACCCAGAAGGTGGCGGTGGATTTCCTACTGCTTTTATGACGCAGCTGCTTGTACTTGTATTCATTCCCGATTCACAAGAATTTCCTAAGCCACCCGTCAAATTTGCAGTATTAGTAATCGTTTGCCCATTTGATAAAGGCGCATATTTGACAACTACTCTCAAAGTTGCCATATTATAATGTTGCGTAGAAGACAAATTCCCAATTCTCCACACAATAAGATTACCTACAATTGGGTCAATTATACCTATACTTGGAGTTGCGCTCAAGACAGTTGCTCCCACTGGTAACTGATCCGTTACGATACCGTTTACGAGGTTTAATAAACCGACTTCTCCGTAATTTTTAGCTACCCAAATATCATAGGAAACGGTATCCGAAGTTGTTAGATAGCAATTTTGCTGCCCTGATAACGCTAAACCTGGAGCTGGATTTTTGGCTACACTCCAAGGATTATTAGCAGTAGCTACGGTACTAACCTCCTTTGTACAAATCTTTAAACCTTGACCATTTACGACTTTTCCTGTCATACATGCACTATTAAATGCTGTAGTTTTATCGCAGGTTTTTCCAGCAGGAAATTTTACAACAATTTGAAACGTTCCAGAACAGGCATTAGGAACGCTTGCTAATTTATATTGTATTAAAGCTCCCATTGTTCCAGGCGAAGGATAATTTACTACGGGAGTTCCACAAACTGGACTAACAATAACATCTACGAGCTCTAATGTAGCTGGTAATTGGTCAGTAATTTTAATATCCAAACTACCCGCAGGAATAGAAAAATTAATAGTATAGGAAAAATTAACGCCAGAAGGTATTGTACTGTGATCTACAATTTTTTCTAACGACGCTCCATTTGATGAAACTACTCCTGAACTTTGAGCTTTCATATTTATAAAACCCAAAAAGAAAAAAAAGACCAATGGCAGTAATGATAATATCTTTTTCATTTAAAAAAAATTTTCAAAATAGCTCCCGCAGCACTATCTTTGTGTTTAGAATAAGAATAAGGCTAAACTGCTGCGGCAGCTTAGTTGTTTTTTGAAGGAGAAAATCCGTTTGTTACTTTGGTCGGTGCGAACGGATTTCTTTTTTTTATAAAAAATAAATTTATTTTTTTCAATTTTGTGACATATATAAACAAAACAATAAAATAGTAACAACACAAAGTACAAGACTTTGATATTATTGTAATTTTTAAATAAGATAATTTATTTTATTTGTAAAATACTGTTTGTTAATTGTTTATAATCACATAATCAATAAAATAAAAAACGTGACAGAAATTTTTAAAAAATATTATTTTATTTTATATTTAATTTTCCCTACAAATACACAATCGTAATAATTAAAAATGTGACAAAAAATTTTTAATTATTTTGGAAGAAAATTTCAATTCTTTTTGTCATGTTTACTGTACAACTTATTATACTGTAAGTATTGGGGCTAAATTAATTAGTATTATTTTTTTCAGTCGATTGCTCAAAAAATCATAAATAACTTCCTTACAGTCAGTTATTTATAACTTTTTTCTCAACGACA
>JAYWHK010000149.1:0-9907 GCA_043777755.1 Saprospiraceae bacterium | reverse complement strand
TTGGCATTAATGCCAACGCTACGGATTGCCCAACGCTACGGATTACACCAACGCTACGAATTACGCAAACGCTACAGATTACACCAACGCTACGGATTACTACGCTAATTTAGCTATATTATGAAAAAAACACTTTTTTTTACTTTATTCTACTCCTTTTTGTTCTTTTCTTGTCAAGAAAAGACAAAAGGTTGCCTTGACCCATTGGCGAAGAATTTTAGTATCGGAGCAGACAATCCTTGTGATGAGGAATCTGTTTCAGGTTGTCCATGTGAATATCCAAAATTCAATATTGGTTTTTTTTATGGAAATAAAGTAAAAAATGCTAATATGAAAGATACGCTCGTTCAATGGACAAATAGTGTTTTGATGAAAAATAATTTAAATCAAATTTATTCTGTAAAAAATATTTATTTGTATTTATCTGATATTCAATTGATTAAAAAAGATAAAAGTGTTTTTTATTCAATAGATAGCGTTGCATTGCCGATAAAAATTTCTAATAAAGATAGTTTTGTTCAGAAAGTAAGAAAAGATTTTACGCTAATGGACAGCAACAATTCAAGTATTGAAATTGGGACAATAAAAGAATATGGTCAGTTTGAAAAATTAAAATTCAAAATTGGATTGCAAAACCCTGTAAATCAATGCAATAGTTTTAAGAAAAACCAAATTTCAGTAGCTTATCAAAGTGTTTTTGGCATTGACAGTAGCCTTTATTTGAGCAATTCTTACGAACATTATTCGGGTTTGATTGCTTACAAAAGCGATACCGCAAAGGCAAGCCCAACGAAGAAAATACTTTTTAAAGACCAATTGGACATTGAACTTTTAATTCCTGCCAATGTCTATTTTTCAAAAGCGACAGACCTTCGGGCAGTGTTGAATTTTGAATGTAGCAAATTATTACAAGACGTTGATTTTCAGAAAGATACAGCTGACGACATACGAAAAAAAGTAGTTCAAAACCTTACAAAATGCTGGCAATGGCGATAACATTTTATGATTACAATTTTAGCGATAGAGAGTTCTTGCGATGATACCTCCGCAGCGGTTTTACGTAATGGTATTGTTCTGAGCAATTGCGTAACAGGACAAGAAGCCCATCGTTTGTATGGTGGCGTTGTTCCTGAGATTGCGTCAAGACAACACCAAATCAACATC
This sequence comes from Saprospiraceae bacterium, assembly GCA_043777755.1. Lineage (GTDB taxonomy): Bacteria > Bacteroidota > Bacteroidia > Chitinophagales > Saprospiraceae > CANHEE01. The sequence goes on along the minus strand of JAYWHK010000149.1, from coordinate 8,743 downwards.
GTACCCGTGGTGGATTTGGCTCTAAAAAAAGCAAATATTACCTTACAAGAGCTTGATGCTGTGGCATTTACACGTGGCCCAGGACTGATGGGTTCGCTTTTGGTTGGGGTTTCTTTTGCAAAAGCCTTGGCTTTAAGTTTGGACAAGCCTTTGATAGAAGTTCACCACATGGAAGCGCACGTTGCGGCGAATTTTGCAGAAGCTCCAGTACCCAACTTTCCTTTTTTGTGCCTAACTGTTTCGGGAGGACACACACAAATTGTACTCATTAATGATTTTTTAGAGCAAAAAGTAATCGGGCATACGATAGATGATGCCGCTGGCGAAGCCTTTGACAAAACGGGAAAACTCTTGGGTTTGGATTATCCAGCGGGTCCCGAAATTGACAAATTGGCTAAATTAGGTCAGCCCGTTTTCAAATTCAACGAACCTCAGATTCCTGATTTGAATTTTAGTTTTAGCGGTTTAAAAACGTCTATTTTATATTTTCTTAAAAAACAAATCGCTGAAAATGAGCATTTTATAAAAGAAAATATGAATGATATTTGCGCCAGTGTACAAGCTACAATTGTCAATATTTTGATAAAAAAATTAAAAAAAGCAGCAAAAGATTACGATGTAAAAGAAATTGCAATTGCTGGCGGTGTTTCCGCCAATTCTGGCTTGAGAGAAGCCATCATTGATACTGGACAAAAAATGGGCTGGAAAACCTACATTCCTGCATTTCAATATTGCACAGACAATGCTGGAATGATTGCCATTATTGCTTATCAAAAATACCTGAGAGGTGAATTTTCAGAACAAAATGTTGCACCTTTGGCGAGAATGTAGAGTACGATTTATTGACACGGTACACTTCTTCTATGCTGGGCGTACTAAAAAAACCGCTACAAACTTCGTGTTTTGTAGCGGTTTTTTTAGTACTTTAAGTAGAATTATACGGAAATCAGCATTTTAAAAGACTTACGACTCTCGTGACTCTTGCAATTCATCTAAATCAACGCCAGTTTTGTCAAAAGAAGCTTTTGCTCTTATGACTTGTGCATTTAATTTTTGAATGGTACTGCTTACATCTCCAAAGAATTGTGCAGCGTGGCGCAGTTTATTATTTTTTTGAATTATGGCACGGTTTTGTTCTTGCAAAGATTTGAAAGCGTTTTGCAATTTTTCTAATTCACTGTTTGATGTTTGTTTTTCCTCTTTGTCTTCTTGCATGAGTAGGATTGCCCGATTCGTTTTTGCATCTAAGAGGGCTTCTTTTTTCTCAGCCCGTAAAGTGATGATTTCTTCGTTTGCTGCTTTTAGTTTTTCGGACAATTCATCATTTTCTTTGCTAATTTTTTTTATTTTAAACATAAGTTCATCGTTCCCATCTGTTTTTAGGTCTTGATGTTTTACTGTTTTGGTATTTCTTTGTAGGTTTGTGACAAGGTTTTGTAAGGATTCGTTACGCACAAATACTTTTTCATATTCTGCTAATAAATGCTCAACTTCGGCATGAAGTTGCTTATTTTCCACTTCAAAGTCCTCTTTTTTTGCAATTTTATGAATTTTTTGACTAAGGTCAAAAACATCATTTGCATTGATGTAAATTTCGTCGTCTATCAAAACCACTTCGTTGTTTTGAAGTTCTGAAAGAAATGGATTGTTTAAATCCCATTTTTTTTCTACTTGTTGCTTGACATATTGTTTTACAGTAATCATATTGTATGTTTATTTTTATTTTAAAATCAAATTTACGAGGATTTTTTGAAAATGCAAAAAAAAATCAAAATTTATTTTTTTCGCTACTCCACCACCTTTTTTCTGACCATAAAAATAAAGCCACCAGCCTCATATAGTTTTGTAAAATTTTTAAATCGTCCTTCCAAATCAGCGTTTATGATGTTATTTTTTATAGAAACATAAACGTCTTTGTCAATATTTCCAGTCAATAGCCAATCCATGTTACGGGCATCTGGATTCTTATTAAATTGTGTTTGACCATAAAAATAAGGCGTATAACTTTTGTAATTTGCAGATGCTGCATACACATTTTGTCCAGCAAGACCTTTAAAAAAATCAACATTTGCCCCTTGCGTATAACGGGCGATTTTTGGCAATACAAAACAATATTCAGCATTGATAAGCCCTAATGTCAAAGCCATTTGTACATAAATGAAACGTAAATATCTTTTTTTGTATAAAAAACGAACATTGAATATCAAACCAATAAAGAACGCTACACCAATCAAAAACTCAAATCCCGACCACGCTACTGGCATTGAAAAAATACCAGAAATCATTTTTTTATCTTTATTTTCAGGTAAAAAAGTTGTCAATTCTGGTAATTTTTCAGCTACAATATTAATTATCATCGGTGCAATTCCCCAAAGCAACATTCCTAATATGAAAAGAAAATAAACGTCCCAAGTGGCTTTTTTTTCTTTTTTAAGACATTCCCAAACGTACAAAGCCGCCAAAAATACACCTGGAAAATACAAAAGCGAAGAATAATGTATAATTTTTGTTTTTGCAATTGAAAAAAGCACCATCACTACCCAAAACCAAGTAGTCATAAACCCTTTTAAAAGTTGGTCTTCCATTTTTTCGTATTTATAAAACATTCCTCGAAAAGCAAAAATGGAAATAGGGAAACAACCAAAACAAAAAATAAGAAAATGGTAATAAAAAGGTTGTCCGTGTCCAGCGTCTTCTTGTGTAAAAAGACGGATTTGATAGGTGATAAATTGTTCTACAAACCAAGCTCCATGCACCATTGTTTCTATGCCGTACCAGCCCAAAACAATCACAGAAAAAGCCAAAATCATTTGAAAAATGGCTTTAAACGGAAAATTTCTATCAAAAATAAGTTTGTAAATCAAGTAATACCAGATGACAGCCAAGCTCCTATCGTCGCATGACAGCCATCTTGACGCTACATCGCTGTCACACGACTAGGAGTTTGGCTGTGATGGTGTGAACTGAAAAACAATAAAAAAACGCATCACGTAGAGGGAAGGCACGCCTTTTCTCGCACTACGCAAGGCTCACCTAACACGAGAAAAGGCGTGCCTTTTCTCTACGATATTTTTAGACAAAGCAAAAGCCTCGTAAAGATGACTCTTTACAAGGCTTTTTTTGAGATAAATATCCAATATCTCTAATATCAAAATTTTATCTTTGTATCACCAGTTTTTTGGTATCAAAACTAATTCCGTCCATTTCAATTCTAATAAAATAAACACCAGATTGTAGATTTTCCGAAGAAAAACGATACGGATTTAGCGATACTTTTTCCAATTGATGTGTTTGAATGACTTGTCCCAATTCATTAGAAACGTAAAAAGTAAGATTTTTACCAGCAAAAGGGCGCAAAGTCATATAGTATTCATCAGCAGTTGGATTCGGATAAACCAAAATATCGTTTGTATTTTTCACAAAATTAGTACTTGCTACGTTAGAATAAGACTGTGTTCCGTCCTTGAATGTTTGCAAAATACGGTAAAAATTATCGCCTTTGATTGGGAATGGATGCGTATATTCGTAATTGTGCGCATTGCCATCATCTAAAGTATTGAATATTTTATCCAACTTCGTAAAGGTTTGATTGTCAATGCTATACTCAACAGTGAACCAGCGTACGTGTTTGCTCGAAAGTTTTGTCCAACGCAATTTTGATTGATTGCCAATAGCTTTTGCTTGTAGACCAACTTCCGAGAACTGACGTGCATCTGCCAATTCTTCCAATGTCAAACATTTTTTATAACATTCATTGACAGATTTTAGAGCGAACATCAACGAATCCAAATATTTTTGCTTGATGTTCGTATAACGACCTCCAAGAACATCGTTGGCATAATTAAACAATACTTTGATGGTGCGTGTCGTGTCTTTTCGAGTAATATCTTCCAAGTGTTTGTTGGCAAAACTATCAATTTTGAATCCTGCACACATTTCACGAAGTGGGCGGTAATTCAAGGTTGGGTCGTTGCGAAAGTTAATCGCTAAAGTTACATATTGTGCTAAAAGTCCGTTGCGAATTTCGCCATTTGAACCCAATTCCAAACCAGCTGGCTTACAATTATTTTTACCATTGACCAAAATAGAGTCTATTCGTAGTGTATCTGCTTTGCTAGAAGAAGCAAAAAGTGTATCAAAACAAGCAATTGCCCCTTTGAAAAACGTAATTGAACGTTTTTTACTTCCTACAAAAATAGAATCCGCTTTGCCATCACCGTTCACATCGTAATCAAATGCTTTTTTCAAAAAATCAATAGAACTTTTTCCTCGAACAGAATCTTTCGAATTGCCGTAAAATTGTTCAGTTTGAGAGCAATAAGCACCTTCGTCCCAAGTACACATTTTTTCAAAATAACCCAAACCTTTACAACCTCTTGAATCTGTCACGATTAAGTTAAATTGTCCTTTCATATTGACAGGATAAACATTGATATTTGCTGTATTTGCTCCTGATAAAATATTCCAAAAATCTTTTGTACCCGACCAAGCATAAGTATAAGGCGGGAAACCACCGCTTGCATTGGCATTGATGTATTCATCTTTTGAGCCACAAACGATTTCTGTTGGAGAAGTGATTGTTACTGTAGGTGTGGCATCATTGATACCAATAATTTGTGTTGTAAATGCTTGATTACCAGTAATATCCGTAGCTGTCCAAGTCAAAATAATCTCATGGAAACCATTGTTACAAGATTTATCTTTTGTAACTACGGGCCCTGTAATCGTTACAGAACCACAAGCATCAGATGCTGTTGGAGTCACAGGTTTGAATTTTGCATAATCGGCATAAGTCATAAATGTTTTTGAAGGAGTTGCTCCGAAAACAGGTTTTGTTTGGTTGCCAGTGATGAAAACCTGGTCACTTTCGCTTGTTTTTCCACAAGCATCAACGGCACGCCAAGTTCTACGAATCAACTTAGAGCCTGGACAAGACCCAGCTTCTTCAGTATCTTTGATAAAACCAACTAAAGCACTTTCGTTACAATCAGCAGAAGCCAGCGGACGATATTTTAAGTTATCGTTCATTGGTACAGGATTTTGTCCCAATAAAATATTGCTTGGAAATGAAGTAAATACAGGAGCTTGCTCAGAAATAACCTTTGTTTGGGTTGTCCATCTTGCAATGTTTCCACATGGGTCAGTTATTTCCCAATTGTGTACTAAAAAATATTTGAAAGGACATTTCGCTTGACCTTTTTCAGAATTTACCAATTTTATAGTCAATTCACTTGCGTCAAAACAATTGTCCATTACGGTAGGTGGTACAGGTTTGTAAGCACCTATTTGCGCACAAGAAACAGTATCTGTAAATGGCTTTGACATGACCATTGGCGGCATATTGTCACGCACGTCAATAACGAGTGTTTTAGAAATAGAATTTCCACATTCGTCTGTAGCTCGGTACTTACGAGTGTATGTTTTTGCTTTTGGACAATTCCCATCAACAATTGTTTCGCCTAAAAATTCTAATTTTATTTTATCTGATTTAGAACAATTGTCACTTACAGGAGGATTCAAATAAGCAGGAAAATGGCAATCAAAATGTTGGTATGAAGGAACTACCAACTCGGGTTTAATAGTATCAATTACACTAATGATATGCGTGTAAGTTGATATATTTCCACAATCATCAGTTGCGCTCCAACGACGGAACAATGTATAATTGTTAGGACAATTGCCATCAACTCGTTGCTCTCCAAGATAAACTACAGGCTGTATTTTTTTACAATTATCCGTTGCAAAAGGCGCATTGCTGTAACATTTATTACCCAAACTTGGTACTTCGGCACAATTCACAGTTACATCAGCAGGAACTATCGTGAAAACAGGCGCAGTATTATCTCTTACGATGACTGTTGTCGTTGAAAGGTTTAGACTTTCATTGTTACATCTATCCAATGCTCTAAATGTGAAAACAAAAGTACGCTCACAACCGTCAAAAGTATTGCTAATGCTTTCCACTCTTGCACGCATAGAGCCATTAGAAGTACAATTATCTGTCAAACAACCCAATAGATTAGGAATAATAATATTTCCAACTGACCATGCAGTAGAAGCATTGATGATTTGACCAATTGCAATATTGGTCGTTGCATCTTCTGGGCAAATTGAACCACCTGTCACTTTATTACCCAATCTTCCCAAAGCCGTTGCAGCACCATCAGTGTTCAATCTAAAAGTAGCATCACAAGCGGCACTAACCGTAGGTCGAGTATTATCAGTAATAATAATTTCACACAAAAAAAGATCTAAGCTCTCATTGCCACATTGGTCTAATACTCTAAAACGAACAATAATATTTCTCGTACAACCATTAAATGTGTTGGTAATATTTTCAACTCTTGCTCGCATTAAGTTATTAGGTGTACAATTATCATTCAAACAACCTAATAAATTTGGAATCGTGATACCTGCGGCTGTCCATGTATCAGCAGCATTTACGATTTGTCCTTGTACAAGGCTGATAGTTGCGGCAGCGGGGCAGATTGCTCCACCTGATGTTGTAACATCGACACCTAAGGTAGGGTCAAATCCTAAAACATTGATTGATCCGCCAGTATTCAAGTTAAAAACCAATTGACAAGAAGCAATAAATGTTGGTCTTTGATTGTCATTGACAACAATACTTTGCGAAGTCGTCGCATTGTTTCCACACGCATCAGTTGCTGACCAAGTACGAGTGATGGTCAATTTATTCACGCAAGTCTGACTTACCGTTACGTCTGTTGGGGTAATTGTCATGTTTGGTTCACCACAATTATTGGTAGCTACCATCGTAGATGATGCCGCTGTTGGAATATCCGCTGCACAAACCAATGTCAATGATGCAGGAATTGGTAATGGTAGCGCTGGTGTAGTTTGGTCATTCACGATGATGGTTTGTGTCGTGGCTGAAATATTACCACAAGCATCAGTTGCCATCCAAGTACGGGTAATGGTAAAACGATTTGGACAAGTTTGATTAGAAATTACATCAGTTGGCGTAATTACCATATCGGCTTGACCACAATTGTTGGTAGCAATCAATGTAGAAGCCGCTGGAGTTGGCACATCGGCAGCACAGCTTACCGTCAAAGTTGTAGGGGCTGCTGGTAAAACAGGTGCTATGTTATCATTAACTGTGATGATTTGTGAAGTTGTCGCAGTATTATCACACGCATCAGTTGCCGTCCAAGTTCTTGTCAAAGTTTGAGGACAAGACCCTGTTTGAGTAATAGGATTCTCAACTACAGAGATATTGCCGCATCCGCCTGAAGCCGTTGGGTCATCAGCAGGCGTTGGGTCATCGCAACCAATAGCAGTGTTGGCAGGAACACCAGCAAATGTAATGGCATCAGCATAAGTCAATATCACTTCAGCTTTGTCAAGGCAAACAATATTGCCTGTGGTTGTCGTAACATTAAATCTAATGGAATTACTAAGCCCATAATTGTAGCCACCAGCTACTACTGCTCCACTAAAATTAAGTGTAGGAAAAGTACCATTGGCTATTATAGTTGCACAGTTTTGGGATATAGGAGATTTGGCAAGGTCTATTGTGCCGCCATTTAACTCTGCTCTAACAGAAAGTCCTCCACTCCCAAAACCATCAACTAAAAATCCAGTAACAGAGATATTTGTGATGATTTTACCTGCTGGTATAGGGTCTATAAAAGCCCTTGTCCCATCATTCCAATTGCCCTGTAATAGACCAGTATTGTTACCACAGGCATAATCCATGCTTGCGGGAACACATCCAGCATTGTTGCCACCATCCCAATCGAGATTGACGGTAGTGGTTTGACCCAAAGATAAGTAGGCGTGAAAAAAGAAAGTAAGAAATAGCCAAAACAGCTTTTTCTTAAAAAGTTTGTTAAGTGTGTGCATAGTGAATAAAAGTTTTGGTTAAAAAATATGAAAAAACAATATAATATACACGTCGGAAAGAGGTTTGGAACTTTTGCATTTACGCAAAACATTGAACACCAAGCGTTTGCAATATCTTTAATAGCTAATCACCAATATCCGTTGTGTATAGTTTAGTCAAGCCGCAAACTGCAACTTAACACTTTTAGATTTTATATAAACTTTGTAATGAGAGACTGAAATAGCCAAATAGCTAAAGCAATAGCGGTAGTAATTTAGTCATTTGGTTCGGTTTAAGACATTTTATTTGACAACAATCGAAGGGGAGGTACATTCTAATTAAATGAATGTGGTATTGTATACCATAAAACGTTGCACAAAAATAACATATTTATGTAAAATAAAAAAATTTTTCCAATAAAATCAGTTTGTTATAAATTATATTTTTTATTAATAAATGAAAAAATAAAATATGTTTGTTTTTTATGAATAAAAAACACCCTTTTAGGTTTCATACTAAAAGGGTGTTTTTGGAGTATTTTCTTTTTGTGGAGCAAAAAATTTAACTGCTTATAAAGAATAGCCTTTTAGAAGGCTTTAGTACAATGTAATTTCCCTAATGAGGATGTCTAAATATTATTAGTATATGAAATCTATACTGCTTTAATGTATTTTGAAGTAGTAAAAAACTTGATTTATAATAATTAAAATGTTGATAATCAGTTATTTAAAAAATAAAAAATAATCTATTGAAAAAACATAGTGCTTAGATATTAGCTTCTGTGCTATATTGTAAGGGCGACTTTAGTCCAATGTCATTTCTCTAAGAGGAATCATATAAACATCAGTATCTGCTCAAAAATGGTTTAATACGCCAGAATATTAGGATATACTG
>JAYWHK010000148.1:0-9945 GCA_043777755.1 Saprospiraceae bacterium | reverse complement strand
GCAAATATCCAAGCATCAGGATTTTGGTAGCAAAAGGCGTAGAGTGTAGCGGCTACGGTTGCCAATACTTTTTCACTATCCCCATTATCCGTTACTACTTTATCGTCTAACGTTTTTGTTTCTAAATTCATATCGCCAAAACCAAGGTTATAAAAATCTTTCAAGTTGGTACTACTGTATCGCACAACTTTTCTAATTTCTCCTTTTGGCCCTTCACTAATAAATTCATAAACGGTTTGGTCACGGTTAATCTCTACTTTATATCTATCTAAAAACATAAAAAATACTTAATTTGAGTAACAAAGTTAAGCATATTTTTTAAAATAGCCAAATTTGTTGTCAATAATCAATGCTCTATCTAAAAATGAATTAAATTCTTCACAAGAGGTTTCTGGTAATAGTGCGCAAGAGTAACAAGCCGCTAAGTTTGTTCCTCCTACACCTTGCCCTTGCGATAATTCGGTATGATAACAGATTGGGTCAGAGGCACAATCTGTCGCACGATGTAAGGCTGATTTTATTACTTTTCCAATTTTGTCGGATTTACAAATACTTGTCAAGCCGCCATAACTACCTTCTGAACCTGCAATAGTATAAATTAATATGCCTTGCATATCATCAGAAATATACAAACGTTCTTGTAATGATGTTGCTGGATAACCACATAAAAACTCTAACTCTTTGATAATCAGATGTGAAAAAGTATGCAACATGACCAATTTGGTATCAATTACTCTTTTAGGGCGAAAAATACCCTTGGTTTTATTGTAGTTTTCTTGTATTGCATTTGTTCGAGTTTCAATCTCTTCTTGATTTTGATTTTGCCAAACTTCAATACTTTTTTTATCAAAATCAATAAAAATACCTTCTCCAAAACTTTCTATTGCTGGTAAATACCATGTGTGTTTACCGTATTTACTCGTATATTTTTTTCTGATAAGTTCAGAATTTTGCTCATTTTTTACATCATCAATCAAGTAAAAATCTTTGTCAATTGGTTCAGCACGGGTAAAAGATGTTTGAACAGAAGTCATTTTGAGCCTGTCCATGCGCCAAATATTTAAGCCTTCAATACCTATATTATTGCTTGGAATTGGCTCAAAATTTAAGCGATTTTTATCTCCGTCGTCATATCTTGTTGTTTTTGAAACGATAAATTGATATTCTTTCAATCGGTAATCTTGTTCTAATAAACTACCAATTTCAGCATCTTCTTCTTCAAAATTATGCTCTATTAATTTTGACAATCTTTCTGAACTAATTGTGAATTTTTGAACGGTGGTAAGTAACTGTATTATCGTTTCAATAGGTAAATTTGCAGTTTTATAACCAATAATAGCATTTTTTATTACGTCTGTAATGTCTGTATCAGGTTGTAAAGTTGGCAAAAATAGACTACTTACAATATTAGGATAATAAATAGAGTTACTACTTCTGATGACTACTTTCATCAATTTTTGCGACAAATTGCCTAAAATACCATATTCTTGGACCCGTAAGTTGAAAATACCTTGCAAATTTTGACGACCTCTTATTTCTCCTGTTTGATTGTCTTTTGCTATAATACTTATACCTTTCAAATCATTAAATTTATCTGACATAGTATATTCGTAATATACATCAGTTGGGATTTCCTTTTGAAAATCAATTAGCCAAGGATTTTTTCCTTCGTTTTCTGGTATTTCGTCAGAAGAAAAATTTTGATTTTCAGTTTGATTTTTACCTTGTTGAAATCTTGCAAAAACCCACCTATCCCAAGGGACATCTGCAATATTGCCATAAGCCGAGATTAAGATAAAGCGGACTTGCTCCAATTCAAACCTTTTCTTGTTAGTCTTATTAAAACAAGAAAAACAAACTGGCGGATTATAATCAAATTTTTGATTAGGCACGATATTTTGCCAATGTTTTAACCAATTATCAAAATGGTCAAAGCGTTTGCAATTAGGGCAATACATCCATTTTGGGAAAAATGAACCACTTATAGTGTGGTGTTTTTCTGTTGGAAAATAGCCTTCATTTCTTGTATTGGTAGGAACTTGAAGCAACTCTTTCAAATTGACAAACCAACGTTTGAGCCTTGACAACAAGCGTTTATCTTCTATCGAAAAATTAAGATCAAGATGTTTCTTTTCTTTGAAAAAATCCCATTCGTCAAAATTTTCAACCATTATAGAACCTGACCTTGTTTCTAACAAAGAGCCTACGCCACCATACGCACTGATAATTTTGCGAGTTGGCAATTCTTCATATTTCGATTTATCTTGAATACTTGTCGTACTATTTCTTTTAATTTTCTTCGCCATCTTCTTCTTGCTTATCTTGTTTTTCGTTTTTGTTAAAAATATTGATTTTGATAAGACTTGATGTATCAACCTCTCGCATTGAGTTCATTAAACTCCAATCGTCTTGTTTTTCAGTTTTTTGAATTAAGTCGTTTTTATACATCAATTTTTCGTTTGTTGCAGTTTTAGTAATAATTTTACTTGCCCAATCTTCCGCAAAACGTTTTATGATTTCTTCTGCTTCTGATTTCATAACTTGCTCATTGTCAGGTATTCGCACTTGTATTTTTGAAATTAAATCTTGCACAATTCCTGTAAAATCATGCGCTTGGTTATTCTTATTCAAATGTCCAATGTGCCTAACATAACAAACCAAAATCGTATTTAAAACCTTTTCAAAAGTGGTGGCTGTAAAAGGTGTTACTGTAAGCGGCTCAACATATTTATAGTAGGCTTGATGAAATGGCACATAATGCTCAAAATATGATTTTTCTCTCGCTCTATTGGCATCTAACAAATTGATTACCAAGCCTTCATGTTTACGTGCTACACGACTTGATGCTTGTATATACTCTGCAATATTTTTTGATTGACCATTCATAAGCATAATATTTAAACGCTCAATATCAATGCCTACTGAAAACATATTTGATGCTAAAACCAAGTCAGAAACGTTATTTATTTTCCAATATTCATTTCCTTTTTCACTAGTTTTCTTTTCTACATTTGGACTAATTTCTAACTCTTTCAAAGTGCTTTTTATCTTGCTGCTGTCAATACGGCTTGTCAATTCCGTTGTTCTACTAACCAAACCACGATGATTAAATTCAAAAAATGGTGTATCATAACTCCATTTGCGGTGTTGTTTTTGTAAGTCGCCAATTACTTCATCGCCAACTTTATTATAAATTTTACCAACGTCTTTAAGTGAATTGTAGTAAGAAACGATTGTCCAATAATCGCCAAAATTGACTTTATCATTTTTGTATAACTCTATTCTTGCAAAAAGTAGCGCAGGGAGTAAGGCTCTCACTTGACTATCCATACCCGTTTTTCCTGTTGGCATAAACCCAATGTGTTTTCGCTTACTTTCATCAGTTGTCCTTGAAAAATAGCTATCATCGTAACTAATACCTTGTGGTGGAAAAATATTGACGGCTCTATTTCCATACAAATTGGCAATTTGCTCATCAGTATTTCGAGTGGTTGCTGTCGAAGCAATAATTTTAGGTTTGCGATTGCCTTTTGTACAAAGCAACTCCACCATAAACTCAAAAAGCCCAACAATAGAACCCAAAGGCCCATTCAAAAGGTGTAACTCATCTTGAATAATCAAATCAGGTGGCAGTCCATCTGATAGTGAATTGAAAAATATATGACCTTCTTCTCTGTGTGATAATTGAGCGAATTTATCCACTGTTGCAAAAAGCAACGTAGGCGGCTTATTGTAAAGTGCTTCATCTACCACCTGCAACGGGATTTCAGATTTAAAACAGCATTTTTGGTTTAAACATTTGATTTTAAAACTGTTATTACTGGACGAAAAACCATGTATATATTCATTATTTGCTGGATTTTGATTGATTAATTTGCTACCACAAAAAGGACAAGAAGACAACTGAAAAACGTTTCTTTCTTCGGCAATTGAAAGACTATTTTTATTGAGCGCACTTTGCAAACTATCATTGGCGGTACAGAGTTTTTTGTGTGCTTCTTCAAAACTATTGGGCGAAGTTGCAGCACCGACCCACATACCTATCGTAATTGGTTCGTTACCTAAATTATTGATATTCAATTCATTTTGCTTTTGCCTCAAAAATTCCATAGCACAAATCAAGCGACTTGCACGTTCAAATTGTTGCGCTGTCAATAAGCGTAAAGTGTAGCGCATAATAACAGAAACACCTTCATAATTATTGGGATTTTCCATTCTACGCCAAAAAATAGTAAAGGCAGTAACGCAAAGATAGGCTTCGGTTTTACCACCGCCCGTAGGAAACCACAATAAATCTACTCGTTTTTGCCTATCTTCATCTTCCACATTTATCATACTTTCGATGTTCAGCAAGAAAAAGGCTAACTGAAAAGGACGATAAACGGGTTCTTGTGCGTTATAATTTTTGAAAAAAGATAAATCGTTGTATTTCAAGTCATTATCTTTCAATAAATCTTCAATTTCTTTTAAGAATTTCTCTTTTTTTCCAAATCTATCATCTCTTGAAATAATCATTTGGATATACATTGCGGTATTTGCCAATTGAAAACACTTAAAAACGCTCATATTTATACGCAATATTTTAATATTGGACAATAAACGCTCGTGATTATAGGCTTGTTTTGCTATAATTTCGTCTGTAATTTGTTTAAAATCAGGTGTTTTGGTTGCTTCATTTTTCTGTTCTTCAATCCAAGTACTATACGCATTAGCAAAATTTTCTAATTGGTCACAAATCTCCGCTTGTGTGAGTTTAGACCAAACGGACAGGTTTTTGACTTTTGCAATTTCTTTCAAATATTCTTGCCCTTCTCTAAAATCTTGACTAACGCCATTTATTTTTACTTCTGGTAAAAAAGTAGTTTTTATCCAAGTTGGATTTTCGGATTTTTCCCAAGTAACGGCGCAGCCATGACCGATGCCGTAGTGATGCAAATTGCGATATTGGTAATTGATAATTGTTGCTTCTTTATCAAAGTCATTTTGGGCAATATAATTTTTGTAAGGCTTTAATTCTAAGCCATTTACACTTATTTCTGTTTGAAAAAGGCATTTTGAATTTAGCACCTCATTACCATTGCTAAATTTTGTTTTTGGGTGTTTTTCGTTTGTGTTTTTTAGTAAAATTTTTACAAATATATCATTGCCTTTGGGAATGATTTTTAAATAACATTTTGCAATAACATTATTTTCAATTTTAAAAACTTCGTATTCATTTACACTGCTATCCAATTGAATATCAATTATTTCTGACAGTTGTTTGCGTTTGAATAGCGATTGCTTGTAAGCAAAAAACTCTAATTTTTCAATCGCTTCTTTGTGTCTATATTCAGTACTTTTCAGAAAATTTATTATCCTTGATTTCGCATCTACAATCTCACTTGTCAAAAACATATAACCGTCTTCTGAATAACCCAAGTTTTCAGAAAAAGGACAATTTACATCATTTATCAAGGCATTATATTTATCTTTATCAATTTTAACTTTTCGCTCCGACAACTCTTTTACCAATTCATAATGCCCTGCGACGAACTGAACACTGACTGTATTTACTGACTTGGGAACACAAAAAGTCAAGCCAAAATTAGTTGGAAAATAACTATTGGCTTGTGTATATGTCTTTTCGCTATTTTCTTTGGCATCAAATTGTTTATGTTGTTGTTTTTCTTCGTTTGGTTCGCTTTCATGCACTATTTCTGAGCTTTCATCTTCTGCTTTTTCATCATCGTCTATTGTGATTTGCGCTTGAATAGTGTCGGCAAAACCCAATTCATTAGGCTCTTGGCTCTCTGGAAATAAGACCGCAGAATAATAAGTTTGCAAAGGCATATTGATTAAAATTTCCTCCGCATCTGGCAAACCGAAGTTATCAGCACCCGGACCAATCAAGTTGCGCTGTATTCTATTGATAAAATAGTTTCTTGGTTTCATACATATTCAATTTTATTGACCGAAATAACTCGTTGATTTGATTTAGTGTTTAAAAGTGTAATTATTTGATTATCAGTCATTTTTGACAAAATATCCAATTGTGATTTTATATTTTTATCGCATAAATATAAGGTCAATTCTATGTTTAGTTTTGTAACGATTTCACGTAAGCCTGTATTTTTTTGTTTGAGTTCAAATATTTGTTTTCCTCTTTCTATCAATGCAGGGCGTTCACTTTCTATTTTAATTCGTGGATAATATTCAAGTATTTTTTTCAAATCGTCATTAGAACGAGGAAAAAAATACTCACTATTATTTGATGCCCACGACAAAAAAGTTGTTTTAACTACACTTGGTTGGGCTTTTGCAAATACTTCATTTTCTCCTTTTTCTTTACTTTTTAGAAAAATCGTTTTGTTTTCAATTAATGTTTTCAACCAATTTCGCCATTCTTTACTCGCTACAACTATCTCATTGACAACGCTTTGTACGTCTTTATCTTTGATTGTTTTTAAGATGGGAAAACAATTATCAAAATTAACATCAAAAAACGCTACACTATCGCCTTTTTTTAAGTTTCTACATTCTATTTGAGTGTAACTATTTCCATTAGGAATAGCGAAAACATCACTTCCAAAATACTCATATTCGGGTGCATTTTGTAGCGTAATTTTATATTTTGTTCTATCGGCAGGATTTCTAACTACCGTATTATCATCGTTGGTTTCATCAGTACCAAAAATCTCTGCGGCTCTACGTTTATTCTTAATATCATCATCAAAAACTAAAAATTTTGCAAAAAAATCTTTATTTTGCTTGATTTCTTCCTCTATGCTATTTGTTATTACTTGCTCTTCTAAAATCACGTCTTCTTTTGGAATTTCAAACTCAAAATCAACAAATTTTAGTCTATCGGGCGAAGTAAGTCTTTTTAAGTTTTCTTTTTTATAAAATTGCTCAAAAGCATCATTACGTTGTTCTTCTATTCCTTCATATTGCAAAAGCGTAACCGTTCCGTAACTTTTTGCTTTCTGCAAAAGATAATAATACCACGAAGGATTGTCATATTTCAGATAAATATAAGGAAATACAAAATGTATGCCTTTGGGATTGTCGATTAGAGTTTTACCAAGTATTACATCCTCAAAATCCCTTACAGAAATGGCTTTTGTTCGTCTAATTTTATCTTTATTTTGTTTGATAAAAATATTTAACTGCTCACAATAACGATTATCGGTGACAATGCGGATAGATTTTTCTTCACTTTTACACATATCAAAAGCAAAATCCAACTTGCTATTTTTACTTTTAAAATGTTCAATTATTGTTGAAAAAACATTCAAAATCTTAGTTTTTAGGTCATTTTTCAACTCGTTTCCAAAATTTGCATTATCGCATATTATTTGGAAGTTTTTGTCATGTGCTTCTAAATCATTTTTGACTATTTCTAAACGTTTATTGGCTTGTTCTTCATTCAGTTTTGTAACTAAACGTTGCATTGGAGCAAACAAACTTCTAAGCGTTGATTGCACTTCACTTTTTATCAACCCTTTTCCAACTAACTCATTTTCAATAGATTGCAATGATTGAAAAGCATTAATCAAAGTATCATCTTTGACATTTTTTCTTGAAAATGGAAAATCATTAGTTACGTTAGAAAGTAAATTGACTTCTTCCAACGTCCAATGCCAAGATACAAATTCAGCATTTGTATTAGCTTTTTCAGAACCAATCAAAATGATTTTTTTAATCGTGCTACTCCCATTTTTGAAATTAATAATATTACCAATTTGATCTTGATATTTATTCTTTCCAATGATAATAATTTCTTCAATTTTATCGTCACTCTCTAATGCTTTTTCCGCTTCATCCCAATTTCTAACTATTTCAATCATTGGCTCGATAGGAAGATTTAACTGACCAAGGTTGTAGCGATAAGGTATATTTTTCAAACTATCAACAACAGATTTATCGCTGATAATCAGCGATTTGGAGTTGAACTTTGTTAAGGCTTCAAATGTTTTTCCTTGTGGAATGTAGTGTTTGAAAAAATCTAAATATGCTTTAAAATAAGTACGTAAACTTTCTCTTGTCCAAGTATAGCCTCGAATATTTTTTAAAATTACGCATTGGCGGATAGTATTTTCTCGTAAATAAATTTCAGTATTGGCATTAGAATTGGCTCTGTTTTCATTCACAAGAGTACACACCCAACAATTTTCTTGCTTTCTTATAAATTTACAGGTAGTATTATTTACATAGTTATAGACATAATCTCCTGTTTGAATAGTTATTTCATTAAATTCTTGTGGTTCAGTAGAAAAATACTTCGTTAGTGCTGTACAAAGTACAACCGTAGAAATAATATCGTCTTGGAAATTTCTGTCAGGAATTACAATTTGATAATTATTGGTATCATCAAAAGAAAAGATTTTTTGTAGAAAGGAGAATATGGTAACTTGAAAGTCACTGCTTCCAAATTCCCTTATTTTTTCGTCTTCAAATAATTGTGCTTTTTGTTTTTTTAATACTGAAATGTAATTGTTTAATGGCATTTTTTAAGATTTTCTACATGAGAACGCAATTATTTTATATTTGTTTCATTATTATATGTGTGATTGCCAACAACAATAGCGGCGGATGCCGCTATTGTTGTTGGGCGGGCGAAGCCCGCCTTTTTTGTTGCGTTTAGTTGATTGCACAACGAGTTCCAATTCTATTGCCAAGCGGCTCTTTTAGTAAAATTTTCTGTGTTGCGCCTGCGGCAGAAAAATTTTGCTAAATGTGCCGCTACACGGCTCAAACTTCTATGGCATTTCTTCAAAAATTTGTAAAAAAACTTTCTCTATTGTGATTTTCGTTCTCTATTTTCTGCTTTCTAGTTGGAGAGAACGGTGGCACTCACGCAGGCACGACGTTTAGGAGTGCTTGCCGTTGAGTGCGTTGATGGGTGCATTTTAGAATATTATTAGGTTTTATTTTAGGTGCTTATCCATCAATTCATTCCACTTTATTTTGTGTATTTTCTTTATTTCTTGGTCGCTTTCAATTAAACTGTTGTAGTTGGTTATGAACTCGTCCAATGAAGTAATCAAGCGTAAATAATATTTGATTGTTGGCAAAAGACCATTTATTATAATTTGGCAACCGTGCTTTAATTTTAGGTCGTCTATCAATTCTGCAATTTCTAATTTGTCGCTTTCTTTTATGCCAATGTAGGATAAAATGTAATATCGATCTGGATTATAACGAGCAATTTTCTCAATTGCAATTCTTACCATTGTTACATCAACTGCTTTATCTAACTTGATTTCGATGGCTTCAAATAAGGCTTTCTTTTTGAAAATTTCAATATCTCCTGCGGTCTTTGAAGTTCTATCTGATGCAGTATGACTGCCCATTTCAGCCAAAGAACAGCCTTTATATCTTCCAATTTCTTTGATTAGGTTCTTATAGATTGCGAAAAATGCCAAAACTGGTAGTTTTGAGCCACCATGAGTTTCGTATTTAGTCTTAAAATGTTCGTCTAATGCTTTTATGATACTTGAAATGGTCAATTTTTCGGGATTTTCTAATGGCACAATTTCTACAATAGCATCGTTTTTTGATACTATTGCTTCGGCTAATAGAAGGCGAAGTATATTTTTTGCAGATGTTGGATTTTTCTCTACAAAGTCCAAAATATTTAAAAATGCTTCTTTTACAACTTTGTTGCTGATTTTGCTATTGTAATCTAAATTGTAAGGATAAGGTTGTTCCAAAGAACGAGTTAGCCAACCACTTTCAGCCATAGAGGGCAAACCAATTTCTTTTAAAGTTGGTGTGATAAAGCCATAATCAATTGAACGACCAGAAAAGCCACCCGCCATACTTGTTTGATGCTTTCTTATATCTTGTTTAGGGTCAATGATTTTATGTGTAACCAAAGTTACCAAAACAGTAAAAACGCCTTTTTGAGTATTGATTTTCTCTCCAATGGATTTGATAAAAATCTTGGTTTCTTCACTCACGTCT
>JAYWHK010000147.1:0-9954 GCA_043777755.1 Saprospiraceae bacterium | reverse complement strand
GATTAGTGTGATTATTATATGTTTTGAATTGACTATAATAACTCTTTTCTTGACTTTTTGTTCCTCTTCTTAGGATTCCCTTAGCTTAATGACATTGGGATTTAGGGAGGTTGGAAAAAAGAGGCTCAGTTTCCTGAGCCTCCAACACACACAAATCAGGTACAATATGGATGCTAAAATTTACTTATTAAGGCTAAATTAAAAGATATTTTTCCTTCAGTCGTTGTAAATAAAACAACATAACTTCCTTTCAGTCAGTCATTTATATTTTATTTACAACGACGAAAAATATCATTCAATTTTTTACGCCTACTACTTCACATCTGCAATTTTCAAGCAATTACCCGTTGCCAACAAGTAATATTTGTTGCTCACTTGCTGATAAAACTCCACGCCAAGACAAACCACAAGACTCTCTGATTCTGTTGGTTTTGTGCCATTTGGCAATTCTGCCGACAAGTTCAAATCGCTTACATCGCCATTCAAAGGCAAGTAATCTGAGTAACCCAACGCTAACAAACCACTTTCTTTGACCTTCGGTTCGTAGGTATTATCGAGCGCATTGAAAACGTAATCTGCCACCGAAGCAATCGCAAAAGCGATGCGAAAATGTGATGCACCACGAGGCGAATTCAAATGAAATCGAGGGTCAAAACCTTTAATCATCAGTGCCGCACTACTGCGAGTTTCAGGCACATCTAAAGTGTACATTGCACGGAAAACACTTTCAAAATTGGTCATTTTGTTGAACTCAAAATCTTTCATCAAGTCTTTGCGAACTGTCATCAAAATACCACGAACGCCACGAGCTTCCGAGCCATCTTCGACATTGACTTTCTTCATCAAAGCCGTCACACGACTTGTCACACGAGCATCTGCAACACCTTTCATAATCGGACTCAAAATCTGACGGAAGTATTTTCCAGCCTTCGCAGAGCCACCAAATTCGTTGTTATTTTCTCGAGTACGCACAAATTCGTCGCCATTTTTGATGCGTTCTGCATCAACACCACCTTTTAGACCAGCGAAATGACCTTTCAAACCTTTGATTTTGAAGTGTCGAATATCGCCAATTGTACCTTTGTATTTGAGTGGACCAGTCTGTCTTGCCATCGTGAAAAATTTTAATTGAAAAATACTTTTTACGATACAAAGTTACGTACAAAACTACCCAAGAACCAAGAAAATGACCTTTGAAAGGAAGCGCAACCAAGCGCAAAACAATACGAAATTGCAGAATTATATTTGGCGAGTTCATCAAAACAAAAAAAGCCCTTGAAAATACAAAAAACAGCCTTTATCTTTGTTCCGTAAAACACAAAAAGCAACGGCAAAAACGCCATTGCTTTTCATTTAGAAAGTCCATTCAAAATAACTTCCTTATCTTTCCGATAAATCCAAAATAAGATTTATCTTTGCTTTTCAATCAAAAAATCAGTCACTCCTTTGCATTTCGTCGAAAAACGAAGCAAAACGCACCAAAATCAACTTTGTTGTACCATTGATGTACCTATGCGTAATTATGTCTTTTAAGTAACTGATTACCAGCATATTATAAAGATGCTTCAATACCAAAACGATACAATTAAAAGTTAATTCGGGCGGTATTTTCTCAATGGTCGTAACTATTTCAATACCAAAATGGTATCTAAAACAAATAGTTTATTTATTGTTTTTTACATAAAATACTGATTTTCAATATTTTGAGATAATTAACAAGTGTAAAGTAATGCAAAATAACGCAATAAAAGTTGTACCAAAAAGTTGTACCATTAAATAATTTGTTGTATATTTGTGATGCAATTTTGCAAGGTACAACAAGTCAAAAAAGGTACAACATGGCGACAATTAAATTATGTTTCAACGTAAGGAATTTAGAGCATTAGAATGGATGAATATTTATAATGCTGACGGTGTTGCAAATGTACCGCAAGCAATCAATTATATTGATACATTAGGGAACGAAGATCAATTGAAAGTTCTTGAAAATGCGCTACACTTAGTTGAAAAAATTCTTGATTTTTATAAAAAAATAGAAAAAAATGCTACTAAATAAACATAAAATATTTTATAAATTACTAATAATCAGTTAATTACATATTAAATCAAAATTCCCTTACTTCGTTGAGGGCTTCGCCGTTTAGGTGGGACTATTCAAGCATTCAACGCTATTTCTTCTTTTTCTTCGGCACTGAAAAATCCCTTTCCACATCGTAGCGCACCAAATAAGTACTAATTTTTACACCATCAAAATCTTCGACTGCTTCCATAACATTAGGATTGGTAATCGTATTTTTTAGAAAAATCAAATAAATGCCTTCGTTCAAACCAAGGCTATCTATATAATAAGCCAGTTGTTTTTTACCTTTTTTAAATTGAGTAATATCGCTAAATAGTTTTGCTTCGATGACAAATTCACGATTTTGAATATTCACGATTAAATCGCTTCTTCCAAGTGCGACGTGCGCTTCCAGATAAGATTTGCCTTCTGCTACTTGTAAAAAGGATTGAATGTAAGTTTCAAAACTATACACTAATGCTGCTTCTCGTAAGCCTTTGTCTTCGCCCTTTTCATCAAAAGTCATAAAATAACGAAAACCACGTCGTTTGGCATAGAGCTGATAATCTCGAATAACTTTATCGAGATTTAGGTGCATTTCCGCATCAAAATATTCATCAAGATTTAGATTTTCTCTAATCGTTTCGGCTTCGCCATTCATGGCAGGATAAAAGTATTTTTGCAAGCGTTTTTTATACAATGGTACCCAAAATTCCATATTTCCTTGTTTATTCCATTTTATCAAACCGTTGATGTGCAAATAACGCTGCGATTGATTGTCAATATCAAAACGCTTTTCGGTTTCTGAAAAAAGCAAATTTTCTATCAATTTTTGCTCGTTTTTTGCTTTATTGATAATGTTAGAAATATTTTTATCAATGGCTTTGTACAAATACCAATCTTCCACCTCCAAGTAATCGCTATAATCTAACACAGCTTTTTCTGTATTCTTTTCGGTCAATCGCAGTGCAAAACCATTGACCAAACCAGGCTGCCCAGCCGTAATATGTGACACTTGTTTTTTGACATCAGCGTTAAACAATTGTCCATTTTCGGTTTCGTGTTGTTCGTAGAGTTCAGCTACTTCTTCTTCCGTAAAATACGGAATGTCAAAATTATCTGCGATGTTAAATGGGCTGGCATTGTCTTGAATGATACCTGTGATATTGGAAACGCCTACGAGAATGACAGATTTTAAGTTGTGCTGATTTCTATTATGATAATAAGCACGTATGGTATGTAAAAATTTATTGAACATTTCTGGATTGACTTGTTCAATTTCATCTATAATAAAAACCGTTTTTTTAGAAAAATTGCTTATCTTTTCTAATAAGGTATTTACATTTTCTGCATGAAAATTTATTCCAGTTTGATAAGTTACATCTGCTGAAATATAATGACACAAGTATTCCTCCGTAGAATCAATTTTGCCTTCCACGTTCACATGAACCACAATATAATCCATTACTTTCAAGGCTTCTGCCAACAGACGAAAGTAAGTACTCTTACCCGTTTGGCGAGGTGCCCAAATCGTAAAGTAGCGTTCATTTTCTACTTTTTTGATACCTGCTTTAATCAATTCAGTGCGTGGTAATGTATAATGTTGTTCGGGCATATTCGGTCCCGATGTATTGAAATAACGTCCCATATTCTTTTATTGAAAAGACAAAGATACTAAAAAATTCTTCTAAAACAGTCTTTCAAAAGAAAATCACTTTTTTTACAGATTTTCTTCAAAAGCCTAAATTTAGCACACGAAATATTGCAGTAACAATTATTTAAATTATCGGCACTTTTTCAGCTGGACATCAATTATTAAAAATTTGGAAAAAACTACATGGCTTGTGATACACTGGAAAATTAACTGAATTGGCGATAAAACACAATGAATTTGCTTTTTTATGCAAAGAATTAGCCATTTCTACCATAGAAGCATCCGCAACTCTTACGTTTGGATTCAGCGTAACTTCTGTAAAATGACCTCCGCCATCAGGTGTTTCGACCATGATTCCTGTGGCATTGTCCGTATATTCCAACACGACTACGCCAGCTTCTGCACACAAATGCAAGTACCATAACAAATGACAACTCGACAACGAACCAAGCAATAAATCTTCTGGATTGTGCTTGCTTTTGTCACCACGAAACTCAGGAACTGACGAACCTTCAATGCTCACTTTGTGTTCTACCAAAAGCGAATAATCACGGCTGTACGCACGATAATTACTCGTGCCACTCCCTTGATTCCCTGTCCATTCGGTCGTTAATTTGAAAAGGTGTTCTTTTTGCATAAAATTTATTTTAATAAAAAAACCTGAATACTTTTGAAATATTCAGGTTTTATGATTGAATAGAATCGCCTTTACGCTTTTCTATTTTCTTTACTTTCTACTTTCCCACTCTCTTACTCTCCCATTTTCCCTACAAATCATTCACACTCGTTACCAAGTCGAACTCAATTTTTGGGCTATTTTCATCTTGTTCATCAATTGGAATCAAGAGCCATATTCCTGCTTCGAGTGCTTGTTCTGCAAGACCTTCTTCGGCAGACAAACAAGCAAAAATAGGTTGAATTTTTTTACCACTGTATTGAGGAAAAAACGTAGCAAAACGTTCTAAAATAGTTTTAAGTTGATTCAAACTTTCTTGACGTAGCGTACTTTTTGCTTCTACTAAAAAAACGGTATCATCGCTTTCTGCCAATAAATCCAGTTCGAGTTGCAAGCGTTTTGAGGTATCGTCACTGGCAATAGTTTTACGAACTTTGCAATAAAAAGTATTTGCTTCATATTGTTTTTGTAGTAAATTTGTAGCGGATTCAATCGCCATTTTTTCTACAAAACCGCCCCAAATATGCGAAAATTCACCAGCCTGAGCGTTCACTTCATTGATAACTTGCTTGAATACTTTGCGCTCCTCATGCAGTGTTTCCTTCAAAAATTGATATTTTTCGCTAAGGGAAGTCATGTTTTCTACACGTTTGGCAAACATACGGTTCTCCATGATGTAGCGTTCTTGTGCGAGATTTTTCTTGCGACGGGTATAATCAGATTCCACCATTTGGCGATAATCTTGATAGGAGTGATTCACGTCACCCATCAAACGATACCATTCTTTAAAGATAAATTCGGTTGTTTGACTTAGTTCTTTTACGTGTGAAGCCTGCGCCCGATTGAGGCGTTGCATTGAAGTTCCATAGCGTTCGATTTGATCGTTAATCCAGTTGATGTTCATAATTTTTACAAAGAAGTTCTTTTAAATTTTGGAAAATATACTTTACTTTTTAAGCATATTTTAGATAAACATTAAAATTATTTTGTATATCATGACATTATACAAGGCAAAAATAGTAATTATTTTTACTTTTTTACAAATCTTATCAGGTTTATTTTTACTTTTTTTCATTTTTTTAACAAACATTTATTATATTTTTACTTAAAAATAACTTTAAATAGCTTTATATTTGCGTTCATTTTCAGAAAACTAACCTTTTATCAAAAATTTATAGCCCAAAACCAATCCATAAAATGTGGTTTAAGCACTCGAATTAAAGACTTTTTATATGACTCAACCATTAGAATTACCTAATCTTATTATGTATTTTGCCATTACTGGCGCAATACTTTCTGCAATTTTCTACTTCCTAAAATGGCATAAAAGCCTTTGGATGACCTTTTTACAAAATTTTTGTGGCGTTTGGTTTATCTTTTCAGGCTTTGTAAAAGCGGTTGATCCCATCGGAACGCAATACAAAATGGAACAATATTTTGCTGAATTTGAAACTACTTTTGCTGGTTCTGGCATGAAGTTTTTAGCTCCAATGTTTCCTGTATTGGCAAAGTATGCTTTGGCTTTTTCTATTGTGACCATTATTTTAGAGATTGTTTTGGGTGTCATGTTGATTGCTGGTGTTAGAAAAAAACTAACAGCTTGGTTGTTCTTTTTATTGATTTTGTTCTTCACAATTCTTACAGGATTTACGTATTTGACGGGTTATGTGCCATCTGGTGTTAATTTCTTTGATTTTGCAAAATGGGGCCCTTATGTCAAAACCAACATGAAAGTTACAGATTGTGGCTGTTTTGGCGACTTTATCTTGTTAGAACCAAAGGTTTCTTTCTATAAAGATTGTTTTTTGATGATTCCAGCTTTATTGTTTGTATTTTTTACAAGCAAAATGCATACGCTCATCAATAGAAAATTCCGTTTTGCTTTGACCGCTTTTGCAACGGGTTTGACTTTGTTGTTCTGCGTAAAAAACACTTATTGGGATTTGCCAGTGATTGATTTCCGTCCGTTCAGAATCGGTACGAACATTCCTGAACGCAAAAAAATAGAAAGTGAATCAGAAGCGCAAGTGAAAATTATTGGTTATGTAATGGAAAATGAAAAAACAGGCGAAAAGAAACGTTTGGACATTACCGATGGTTCTACTGCGGCGAAATTCTACATGGACGTGATTTATCCGACCTACAAAAAAGAAGACGGTTGGAAAGTTTCTGACCAAATCAAAACGGAGCCAAGTGTTCGTCATACCAAAATCAGTGAATTTAAAATCAACGATGTTACAGAAAATGAAAGCGAAGTAACGGAAGATATTTTGACGAATCCTGAGTATAGCTTTATGATTATCAGTTACAAGTTAAAGCACGATAAAGTAACTGAAAAATCAATTATGGTATATGATACTTTGCATTTGGTGGATACTGTTATGATGGGTAGAAGAGTTGCGCTCCTTCAAAAAGACAGTGTTGTAACTAAAGAAGTTCCTGTGGTGACTGTTGATTGGGACAAGGAGTTTTTAGCAACTTATAAAGATAAAATTGGTGCTTTTGCAAACGCTGCTTTGAAAAATGGCAATAAAGTTTGTGCTATTACACACGATTCTCCTATTGTAATTCGTGAATTTGCAAAAACTTTGGAAGCGAAATATCCGTTTTATCAAGCTGATGATATTTTATTGAAAACCATTATTCGTTCTAATCCAGGTGTTGTTTTATTGAAAAATGGCGTTGTGGTGGATATGTGGCACATCAATAAATTGCCAAGTTTTGAAGAAGCGAAAGCAAAAAGTATGAAATAAATTTTGAATAAAAAAACGCCATTATTTTTGATTTCCAAAAATAATGGCGTTTTTTTGTACCTTTGTAAAACTAAATATTTCATCAAAAAATAAAAAAAGCAATTTGAATGATTCAGTTCACTACGATTCAAACAAACGACGACATCAATCAAATATTGGCTTTGCAGCAAGCCAATTTGCCAAAAAATATTTCTGCTAAAGTGGCAAAAGAACAAGGTTTTGTAACTGTTCAGCACAATTTTGACTTGTTAAAAGCGATGAATGAAGCCATTCCACAAGTTATTGCCAAACATGGCGATGAGGTAGTTGGCTACGCCATTGTTATGTTGCCAAATTTTGCAGCATTGATACCTGTTTTACAACCTATGTTTGACCTTTTTGACACCATTGATTATAACGGAAAACGAGTGAGCGATTGTGAATACTACGTTATGGGACAAATTTGCATCAAAGAAGGTTTTCGTGGTTTGGGCGTTTTTGATGGACTTTACGAGCAGCATAAGATTGAATTTTCAAAAGATTTTGAAGTTTGTATCACGGAGGTTGCTGTGCGAAATACACGTTCTATGCGAGCGCACGAGCGTGTTGGTTTCCAAACGATTCATACTTACCAAGACGAAACGGACTGGTGGAATGTAGTCGCTTGGAATTGGGAATAAATTTTTATACAAAAAAATTACAAAATGACTAAATTATTATTTTCATTATTTTTTCTAAGTTTTGGCGTTTGGAATATTTTTCAGCCAAAACAATCTACGAAATTGGTGTTGCCTACACCAACAATGTGTCACAGTCTTGCAGCTGACGATATGCGTCAATTTGCACTTGACCCAGCTTTTCAAGCCTTGCATCCAGCGCCACAAGAGCTTGATTATGAAGAACTTGGGCGGATGACGACTTTCCCTACAGCTGATGGTGTCGCTGCGAATGCTTATTTTTTAAAAGCAAAAAAGAAGTCTAAAAAATGGCTTTTTGTCTATCAAGAATGGTGGGGTCTAAATGACAATATCAAGCAACAAGCTGATGTTTTTTACAAAGATTTGGGCGAAAATGTCAATGTTTTGGCGATTGATATGTACGATGGAAAAGTTACAAAAGACCCAAAAGAAGCGGGCAAATTCATGTCTGAAAGCAAAGAACCTCGTTTGGAAAACATCGTAAAAGGTGCAATGTCTTTTGCGGGTAAAAAGGCAAAAATCGCCAATGTTGGCTGGTGTTTTGGCGGCAGTTGGTCTTTAAAATCAGCGATTTTGGGCGAAAAACAAACCGTTGGCTCTGTAATGTATTACGGGATGCCTGTGAATGATGTTGAAAAATTAAAAACATTGAATTGTGATGTTTTAGGGCTTTTTGCAACGGAAGAGCGAATTTCAAAAACCATTATCGAAACTTTTGCTGACAATATGAACAAAGCAAACAAAGGTCTGAATTATAAAATATTTGAGGCGGCACATGGTTTTGCAAATCCAAGTAATCCAAAACACGATGTCGAAAAATCAAAAGTCGCTTATGCAATGGCAATTGCTTATCTTAAAGGAAAATTGAAATAAGTGTTCCAGTCGGAAAGTAGTTTTGGGTTTTTGCATTTATGCAAAATGTTGAACACCAAGCATTTGCAATATCTTTAATATTTAATCACCAATCCGTTGTGTATATTCCGACTAAAGTCGAAACTCCAGAACCAACCTTTTTTCATTTTTAACTGTCTTTATCTAAAAAATTTGTAATTTTATGAAAAAAATATTTTTTAGCCTTGCGTTACTTTCATTTTTAGCGTTTTCGTGTACAAAAACGCCTGATTCATTACCTATTAGTGGTTTGTGGAAAGTACAGAGTTTAGATGGTGTAAATGTATCAAAGTTCAATGCAACATTCATCGTCAATGCAGCTGACAAAAAATTCAGCGGAACTTCGGGTTGCAATCAGTTCAGTGCTGTGGCAATTGCAATTGATACGGTAAAAACAACGCTTAGTTTAGATGCCATTATTACCACCAAAATTGGTTGTCCAACTGAATTAGGAAAGTTTGAATTGGATTATTACAATGCGTTGAGAGTACTTGATACTTACAAACTTACAGATAAAACACTGATTATCAGTGAAAAAGGTAAGGAGCGATTGGTTTTGGTGAAGTAAAATTTAGTCGCAAGTCCGCAAGTCTTTTGGATATAAACAAACTTCAAAAGACTTACCGACTTACGACTAAATACGCACCACGCAAAGCGACTTACCGACTTACCGACTTACGACTAAATACGCACCACGCAAAGTAACTTACTTACTATCTTATTTTTTCACAAATTCATTTCTCAGTGCTACAAGAAGCTCATTTTCATTAAATTGACTCTTGATGCTTTGAGCCAAATTTCCTTTTTTGTCCATGATTATTTTGGTCGCATTGGTACTGTTCAATTCAAAATACTGATAAATATTTTGAGTATAAGTATTTGCATCATTTCCAAAAACTTGGTATTTATCCTTTTTGAATTTCTTTACCGCTTTGCGCCATTCGCCTATATTTTTATCCGTATTGATTTTTAAGAAGATTACTGACGGATTATTCATTTTTTTCTGAATATCATCTAATGCCTTCATTTCTTTGTCAAAATCTTTGTGTTTAGCCGACCAAAAATGAATTAAGACAACTTTATTTTTAAAATCAGAGGACTTTACAGTTTCATTTTTAGCGTTACTCACTTGGAAAATTGGAATTTTACTTACTGTAAAATATTAAGTGATAGAAAATGGATTGATTTCAAGCAGCCATGTTCCAAAATTTCTCCCATTGGTTGTTAACTTTTAGTTGAACGAT
>JAYWHK010000146.1:0-3562 GCA_043777755.1 Saprospiraceae bacterium | reverse complement strand
TTTAAGGCTTTATTTTTTGAAAATACTTTATAATCAATTGATTTTTAGATAATTATGAAAAAATGGCTATAAAACCCTTAGCTTAATGACATTGGGATATGGGGAGCATGGAAGATGTGAACATGGCAGATTTGCACAAAGCACTGCAAGATAGCTCAGGACAAAAGATTGTTTTTTAATTTGAGCCAATAAATTGACTAAATATTTATTTTTTTTATAACCATTAATTTTTTTTCATTATGAAAATTTCAAAATTATTAAGCTGGATTGGACAGTTGTTTGCGCAATTGTTTGCAGCAATTTTTACCGCAAAGTCGGACATCACGACTGTCATCAATGAGCAGTCAAAAGCAAATACTGAAGGATTCAGTACAGTCAAAAACGAGGTGGCGCAATCGCAGACAGTGGTAACTGATGCGGTCGCTGCAAAAGCAACTGCGTCCATTGAGGCAATCAATGAACACGCAAACAAAACAGCTGATAGTGTTACTCAGTATGTTGCGAAAAGATCAGACGAAATCAACGAAAAGTTGGACGCTATCCAAGCCACTGAGTCAGAAGACGACTTGCGCCGTGCTTTGGAAGAAGTTTTGCCACGTGAGGTGGTAGAACAAATGAAATGGTAGTCATTTTTTTATACTCATGCGAAAAATGGGGCTAACTTTCGGGTTAGCTCTATTTTTTAAAATTTTAAATCATGCCACAATTTTTTAAAGGAACTCGTTTAGGCTGGTCAAACATGACCGTTAATATTTTGGGTAGAAATGTACTCGGAATCTCCGCTGTGAATTACTCAGACGAGCAGGAAAAAGAAAATCTGTACGGAGCTGGCTCGTTGCCGGTGGCTCGTGGTTTGGGTAATGTCAAAACAGAAGCGAGTATTACCTTAGCCATTGAAGAAGTAGAAGCGTTGCAAAACATCGCTCCCAATGGCAATTTGCGTGAATTGCCACCTTTTGATATTATTGTTCAGTTCAAAGACAAAATATCCAACAAGATAGTAACTGACGTAATCAAGTATTGCGAATTTACGAACAACAAAAGAGATATTAAACAAGGTGACAAAACGATTGATGTCGAGTTCAAACTTGCAGTCGCATTCATTGAGTGGGGCAAGAAATAGTTTTGTCAAATCTAATTAATTTTTAATTAATTCTAATTATGAAAAAGAACATTCTCCAAAAAGTGACTGAGGTATTCGCTCCGAGTGAAGCGGAAATCAAAGCCCTAAAAGCAAAACACAGCACATTAAATCTTGTGTCTGTACAGATGGGTAGCACTGAATATCAATTCTTATTCAAAAATCCTGACCGCCTTGCGCTGACCGCTGCAATGGAAGAAGGCGCAAATCCTATTGACTCAGCGCACACGGTCGCTATCAATAGTTTGGTATGGGGCGATGAAAAGCTGTTGGACGATGCAGCGATTTTTACAGCGGTGTCCAGCCACATCAATGAAATGATGAAGGCTACGGCTTCTACTTTAAAAAAAATTTAGAGCAATACAAAATAGGAGCTAATGACGAAATCCGCAAAGCGAATACACTCATTCGATTTTATTTGAGGATAGACCCTTTGACCTTAGACGACAAAAATTGGGTTATCAAAGCCAATGATGCGCTTTGGTTGCAGGAACAAATGGGTCAAGCGTTGGTCGCAACGATTGCGCCTTTGTTTGGAAAACCACAAGAAGACGACGAAACTTTTTAAATTTTTTACATATTATGGACAAGAAATTTGGTATTAAAGAAACGACCGAAGCGGTTGTTTTGGGCTGCCGTATCGCTGATGCGGTGGACAAATCTCTCAGCGATGGCGAAGTGTCCGCTTGGGATGCTCGCCATTTCATTGATGTATTGCCTTCTGTCAAAACAGGTATCAACGGCTATCAGCTGTTGGGCAAAGAACTTGGCGAATTAGACACAGAGGAGCGCAAGCAACTCATGGACACTATCGCAAAAGAATTGGACCTGGACAATGGTGATGCAAAAGATGCACTCGAAATTGTTGTTGGTATCGTTGCTTTCGCTTCTAAAATCCGTACTCGTCGTGCCGCTAAAAAAGCAGCACAAGAAGCGGTGCAAGAAGAAGTAGAGGCTTAGTGTTGTTTTGTTCTTTTTCTCGAAGCCTATCTATCTTTATGGTGGTAGGCTTTTTTTTTACCTTTTTCACTTTACATTTCAATTATGGCAGCAGGAGCATATCAATTTAGATTAGAATTTTTGGACAACATCAATGAATTTCAGCGCAATATGAACGCTGCATTTGGTGGTATTGAGCGGAATATTGCGGAGTTGCAAGGGCAGATGAGAAAAGTTAATAAACCAGTTATGGATATGCAAAAATCGTTTGGCGGTTTAGGAAGGTCTATTGCTGGAGCATTTGCAGGAATTGGAGTTGCAGCGGTGGCGATGAAAAGTCTAAATGATGCAATGGCGATGCAGAGTGCTCAAAGGTCGATTGATTTCGCTTCGGGAGGAGTGGAGGAGAGTGCAAAGAATATGGATTTTTTAAGGCAAACTATTGATAAAATGGGGCTTCCTATGAAAGAAGCTATGGAAGGATTCAAGACATTAGATGCCTCCATATATGGAACAGGTTTGAGTCAGCAGTTTGCAAGGGATATGTTTGAAAATACAGCGATGGCAACAACCGTTCTTGGGGTGAGTGCTGATAAGACCCAAAATGCTTTTTTAGCAATTGGTCAAATGGCAAGTAAGGGTGTTGTGAGTATGGAGGAGTTAAGAGGGCAATTAGGCGATGCTTTACCAGGTGCAGCGGCAATAGCTGCAAGGGCTATGAAAATGGACATTCCTGATTTCAATAAAATGGTGGAATCGGGTAAATTGCTATCAACAGATTTTCTCCCTAAATTTGCTGCGGAGCTGAAAAATACTTTTGAAAGCAAATTGCCTTCCGCTACCAATAGTGCGCAAGCTAATTTTAATAGGTTTCGTAACTCTTTGTTAGATTTAAGCATTGTGTTTGGTGAAAAACTTTTGCCACCAATTGTGTCTTTTATGCAAAATTATTTGACACCTGCGATAGAATGGTTAGGAAGTAGTATTGAAAAATTCTCAAATTTATCAGTAGTAAAGAGTATTGGTGAATTTGCAAATCTTTCAAAAATACTTAATTTTATTAAACCATTAATGGATTCATTAGCACCTGTTGCAGTAGGTTTATTCAATGTTTTAGGCAGCGCTTTTAATCGTTTTAAAGGGTTTTTGATTTCAAATGAAGCAAATTTAGTAAAAATTAGAGATACTGTTGGTTGGTTGGTTCAAAAAATTGGCTTTGTGGTTGTCCCATTAATAGATTATATGGTAGGTTTGTTTTTTACAATAGTGCAAGACTTTACGACAATTTTAGTAGAAGTAATTGACTTTTTTACTGAGATTGGAAATGTGGCAACAAGCACATTCGATTGGATAGCTGAAAAGGTATCGTGGTTTGGTAATATGTATATACTCGATGTTCCAGTTTTTGAAATTTTAGGTATAAATTTTTTAGGTGCTAAAATTTTATAACATTTTTATAATTTTTATAAAAATAAAATATCA
>JAYWHK010000145.1:0-9987 GCA_043777755.1 Saprospiraceae bacterium | reverse complement strand
AAAAAAGTGATAAATAGCTGACTATAAGGAAGTTATTTATCGCTTTTTGAGCAATCGACTGGAAAAAATAACCACGTTTATTTTAGCCCAACTACTTATCAATAAAAAAATCTACTATTTTTGCCTTGTTTAAGGCTTGTTTGCATTTGCTACTTGAATCCGTTAATTTTCAATAAATTAACTATTAAAAAAACCACATTCTAAGCGTAGAATGTGGTTTTTTTGTGAACATTTTTCATATTTTTACTTTCCTAATTTCTATTTCGATGCGTTCATTGGCTTGGTCTTCTTCTAAGCCAAAACGTTCTTGACAATCTTTTCCACAACGAGGCTGCGTTTCGCCCATGCCTTTTGAACGCAATCGTTCTCTGTTGATTCCTTTTTCAGCAAGGTATTTGACGATGCGAAGTCCTTGTTTTTTTGACCGTTCCAAGTTGTCTTTTTCTTTGCCTTTAGCAGCGGTATGAACGAGGATTTGCACCGAAATTGGAAATGAATCCAAAAGATTTTTTAAAATGTTCAATTCATTTTTACTTAAAGAATCCAGTTCCATTTTATCGTCAAAATGAATATTTTTAAGTAAAAAAGTTGTTTTATCTTTAATTTTAAAGGTAGAATCTGATTTGGTTTTTCTAAGTTGAACAATAAATGAATCTAAATTATTTTCTATTGCTGTAACGATTACTTTTGGAATATCTTTGATTTCTTCTTGCTTTTTCTCTTCTGTTTTTTGTTCTTTTGGAAGCGTTTCTTTGATTTCTTCTTTTGATTTTTCAATAATAACCGCACTTGTATCTCTTTGTTGAATGTCAATGGTCTGTACAATTGGGCGATGAAACTCAACTTCTTTACTCAAAAAATTAAGACTATCTTTTGGATAGAAAAAATAAATATCGTCGTCACTTCCTTCTCTGTTAGAAGTGAACATTCCAGAAAGCCCATCAATAAATAGATGAAAAGAAATATCGTCTGCGGGGCTATTGATTGGTTTTCCTAAATTCACTGGTGTTTTCCACTGCCCAACTTCATTTTTTTCAGTCATAAAAATATCAAATCCACCATAACTTGCATGACCTTTGGAGCAAAAATACAAGCGACCAGCTCTATCCATATAAGGAAAACCTTCGCTTGCAGAAGTATTTATGGTTGTACCTAAGTTTTCGAGTGCGCCCCAAACGCCCCGATTGTTGCGCTTGACACGGTAAATATCTGTCCCACCTTGTCCGCCAGCCCTGTCAGATGCGAAAAAAAGTTCTGTTCCATCGCCAGAAATAGCTGGGTGCATGATGGTCATTTCAGGTGTGTTAAAAGGTAAAAGTTCTATAGTATTCCAACTCTTTCCGTCAGACTCCGTTTTGAAAATTTGTAAATTATAGACTTTGTTTTTACTTTCGGTAGTACTGTTTTGAGCAAAAAAAGCGGCTTTGTGATTGGAGGTAAAAGAAATAGAGCCTGTATTTTTATTAAGTGTATTTATTTTAGAAGAAAACCATTCTGGTGTATCAAAAATTGTATCTTTTTGAAAATCAGTGTAATACAGATTTAAATAATCACGACCCGTGACACCTGATTTTTCTTTTAAGGGTTTAAAACCTGTATTTCGGTCAGAAGCAAACACCATTCCGTTGCGAAACATAACAGGCGCAGAATCATCTGCATCAGAATTGTGCTGAAAAGGAGTAACTGCGCTTTCTGGAAAAAGAGCTTTGACTTCTTTGAGTTTTTCTAAGGAAGAAATCAGCAATTGACCTCTTTCATCTTTAGGTTCTGAAAGGGTGTAGCGGTTAAAATAAATGCTTGCAGAGTCATACTGTTCCGCCATCATCAGGGCTTCGCCATAATAGAGAAAAACATCAGAACGAACCCTTTCTTTTTGTGCCAATTCGCTATATAATTTTAGGGCTTTAGCATTTTGATTGGTCATGCGGTAGCAATATGCCAGCTTGGTTTTGACAATCAAATTATTTTTTTCTTTTAAATCATTTTCTAAAAAAGGAATGGCTTCAGAAAAATTGCCCGCTTTGTACAAGCGTTCCGCTTGCTTCGATTGTGCAAAAATCAAAACAGGCAATGCAAAAAATAACAGAACTAAAAGGTGTTTTCTCATATTTTGGGAAAAATCAAAAATGAACGACCTCCCTAAATCCCTCCCAAGGAGGGACTTACAAACGTAGTGTGCAATTTTATTGGAAATAAATACAAAAATCAAAAATGAATTGCTGCAAAAATAGTGCAACAATTCATTTTTGACTGTTTTTTTTAGTTAAAGTCACGCTGTAAAGGCAAAATGTAAAAATTAAAACCTCAAAATGTAAAAAAATTAACAAAGGTGCAATTAGCAAAAAAACATTTATCTCCATGTTTTTAACTCAAAAGGATAATTCTTACCTGCTACACCTTGGAAATAATTGAGTATATAGTCCATATCTGCCTCCATGTTGTCAGTCAGGTAAAAAGGTTCTGCGTAATCAACTATTTTATTTTTCCAATCAAATTTGCACAAAATAATTGGTACATTGGCATTTTTTGCAATGTAATAAAAACCCGTTTTGAGCTTAGTAACATGAGAGCGAGTTCCTTCCGGAGAAAGGCAAATACCCAGTTTGTCGTGTTGTGGATAAAGTGCCACCACAGAATCTACAAAATTGGTACTCTTGCTTCTATCCACAGGAATTCCTCCTAAGGCTTTGAATAAATAGCCAAATGGAAAAACAAACAAGCTATTTTTCCCAACGTAACGACAATGATTGATGTTGCCTGCTGCACGTACTAAAAGCCCTACAATAAAATCCCAATTAGAGGTATGTGGAATTACTGCTACTACAAATTTAGGTACAATTACTTTTCCTGTAATTTTCCAGCCCCAAAGGGTACAAAATAAAAAACGTGCTATACTATTCATAAAATAATTTTACTCAATTTATTGGTAAACAAGCAATATTACTCGTCTATTATTGCTAATCAATAATGCATTTAAGTCCTTTCCTTGGGAAAGGATTTAGGATAGATCTTACTTCAACTTAATTCTTTCATTGCGGTTTGCCAATTCCCATGCCGTAAAAAATGCCAGTTGCGCTCGACGAGTTAGCATTTCAAAATTTATTTTATCGACAGTATCACTTGGTCGGTGATAATCCTCGTGTGTTCCATTGAAATAAAAGACAACAGGAATACCTCTTTTTGCAAAATTATAATGGTCAGAACGATAATAATAACGATTCGGATCACTTTCATTGTTATACGTATAATCCAATTCCATGTTTAGATAAGTTGCATTCATTTGTTCATTAATCAAATGCAAATCATCGCTCAATTTGTCTGCACCAATCACATAAACATAGTCATTTTTTGCAGCGTGCTTTTCATCTACTCGACCTACCATATCAATATTAACATCAGCAACGGTTTTTTCTAAAGGGAATATAGGGAAATTAGCGTAATACTCAGACCCCAATAAACCTTTTTCTTCACCTGTAACGAGCATACACAATACACTGCGACGAGGACCAATGCCCATGCGTTGAGCTGCCGAAAAAGCTTCTGCAATTTCCATGACCGCTGATGTTCCAGAAGCATCATCGTCTGCACCGTGAAAAATTTCTTCGCCTCTTTTTCCTAAATGGTCGTAATGCGCTGTAATAATTACCAATTCTTCTTTGAGTTTTTCGTCTGTTCCCTCAATATAGCCCAAAATATTGTTTCCTTTGAGTTGTTTGATGTTTTTTTCTTGTAAAATCTTTATATTGCAAGGAATTTTAACGCTTTTGCTCTTTCCGGTAGCTTCTATTTGCTCCCTTGCAGCAACAACCGCTTTAAATTTTTCACCTAAAATATCTTTTGCAACCGAAGTCGAAATAAAAATACTATTGCAAAAACGAGTATCTGCTTTCATTCCTTCGCCCATTTTCAAAGAGCCATCAACGATTTGTAGGCGATTTTTATCCAAATTTTTTAAAAAATTACCATCAATAATCAACAACATTTTTGCACCATAACGACGAGCAACTTCTAATTTTTTTTGCATATTCGTACTCCAATCAGAAACTGTCGTCGAACTCGTAAGTAAAGAAACGCCATCGCTATTCATTGGTTCTCCATTATAAATCAGTAGGATTTTTCCTTTTGCTTTTCGTTTTAATTTTTTATAATCGCTGTATTTTTCGTCTTCTATGCCATAACCTGCAAAAAGAACTTGATTTGTGTTTATGTCCAAATTGCTATTGTAAGCTGGCAAAGTATAAAAATCCCAGTTTGGAACATATTCTTTGCCATTAATAGAAAGGTTGGATTGCTTCCAAGTTTCTGCTGTGAAGGCTACGGGTTGAAAAAATGTATTTTTGACCAAAGGTGGTAAGCCCAAACCTTGAAAATGTTTGGCTATATAATTGGCTGCTTTCAGATTACCAACAGAACCCGTTTCTCTTCCTTCAAGCGAGTCAGAAGCCAAAACGCTCAAGTGTTTTTTCAAATCTTGTGGCGTAATGGTTTGGCTAAAAGAAAGTGCCACTTGTTGTCCTTTTGAAAGAAAGAAAAAGAAAGAAAAACATAGTGTACAAATAATATTTTTGAAAAAAATCATACTTAAATTTGGATTAAAAAATTTTATAAAGTACAAAAGTAATCATTATAACAATTATTTCTATATGAAATATTTTATTTTGAGTATATTTCGTTAAAATAATTGAAAAGACGAATCAAATCATCTTCTTTTTTCATACTTAAATTCTGTTTTTTTGCATACTCTTGCATGATACCACTTTTATCACCAAAAACTTGTTCACAAATATAAGCGGCTTTGCCACTGTCTAATTTTTGTAATATTGTGCCAGAACCAAAATAATACTGTGTTCTTTGATTCAGCACATAATTCTTAGTCCCAACATTGAGTGCAGGATTAAAATCAGGTTTTTTCAACACAGTGTAGTAGTATTTAAATAATTTCATACGTCCATTTGATAGCACCTCTATAAAACCTTTAAAATCATCAATTCCATCTTTGTAATCATTCGTATTCACAAAGTAATGGTACGCTATTTTTATATTTTCTTTATAAAAAAAACCTTTGAGCATATCAGTCGTTGCAACAAAAGATTTATTTTTATGTAAGATATCTACTTCGCCCTTGTGAACATCGTAACGCAAGGTAAAACCAGTAACAGTATCTGGCTTTGCATTTGCACCTTTTGTTGCGGGATAAAAAATAAAACTCCCTTTTCTCCAAGTAGAGTCTGCATAAGAAGAACCTTCTAATTCTACGGGTTCGTTGTCAAACCCGTACATAATACCACCATTGCGGCTCACTTTTGCTGCGCCAAAATTCAAGGCATCTTTTGACGAGTCGTACACTACATTTTGGGCATTAGCGCAACAACTGTACACTAATAAAAGGAATATTGAAAAAAACTGTTTCATATCTTTTTTATTTTTATTTTCGTTAAAAATTAAGATGAATATTGTGCAAAAATAATAAAAAAAATGACATATTAATTATTTTTTCTACCTAAAAAACTAAAAGTAAAGTTTTGTAAAATTTTAACCCTTTCAGTTCGTTTCAATAAAATAAAAAATCATTTAATAAAATAAATTTATGTTCGTAACACCTTACTTTAAACCACAAAGCGTTGAGCAAGTGGAAGATTTTTTAAAGAAAAACACCTTTGCAGCATTGGTTTCGATGGTCGAAGGCAAACTTTGGGCAACGCATATCCCTATGCTTTTAGGTAAAAATCAGGCTGGCGAACAAGTACTT
The DNA here is from genome assembly GCA_043777755.1 of Saprospiraceae bacterium. Taxonomy (GTDB): domain Bacteria; phylum Bacteroidota; class Bacteroidia; order Chitinophagales; family Saprospiraceae; genus CANHEE01. Next base: position 4,238 of record JAYWHK010000145.1, on the reverse strand, counting down.
TGGGCGCACGTGTCAAAAGGCAATCCACAATGGAAAGAAATTGCTGACCAAGACGAAGTTATGGCTATTTTTCAAGGGCCACATACGTTTGTAACGTCTGATTGGTACGACCATCAAAATGTTTCGACTTGGAATTATGTGGCTGTTCATGTTTATGGCAAAGCTCGTTTGTTAGATGGTGATGATTTGCGCTCAACGGTTCGTCATTTGGTAGAACATTATGAGTCGCCACACAGCAAAGGTCATATAGATAATCTTGATGAAAAGTACCTTAATCAACAGTTTCGTGGCATTATGGGTATTGAACTAAAGGTTGAACGCATTGAAGCAGCTTTCAAAATGAGCCAAAATCGTGACGCATCTAATTATGAAAATATTATTGAAAAATTAGAAGAGCGCAACGAAAATGATGATAAAAAAGTAGCAGAAATAATGCGTGATTTGAAGAAATAAATAGTCGTAAGTCAATAAGTCGCAAGTCTTTTAACTTATTGACTTGCGACTATTTTTTCCAAAATTTTACCAAACCACTTCTCCGATTGTTCCTTGTAAAGGAAAATGAAAAATAATTTTGATTGTTTTAGAAGGATAAAAATGTAGGCAACTTTTCTTTACCCAAAAAGCCCAAGCCAACTGCTCGTTGATTTTGCTTTTTGTTTTTTCTCCATTGTAAAAATCGTTTTTGACGATTACAATTTCGTTTGTATTTTCAGCAAAAAAATCAAGCGAGGTTTGGAAGCAACGCCCAAAATATTTATCTTTGGTATCACTGACTTCATAGCGCAATGTTTTCTTTTTTTCAAAAGAAACAGCATCATAATTTTTTTCTAAAAGGTCATAAAATGCTTCATAAGTTTTGACATAAACACTAAAATCTTCCGCTTGCCATTTCATGCGTTTGGCAATTTCTTCAATGGTATTTGTCTTTTTTATAACATCAGCATGGAGAAAATTCGTCAATAAATAGTGCTGTAGCGTATTTTTCATACCTTCAAAATTCGTTTCAAAAGCAACATCAAAAGGAATTTGATAATTGACGAATTGAATAGAAGATATTTTAAAATCTTCGTTAAAACGCTCAGAATCAGTGTCTATTTTGTAGCGTTCCTGTTTATTTTTGCCTTTTCTTAGTGCAAAATAATCAAAATCAACATTGGCAACTTCTGCTTTTTCAAAGATTTTATCATAAGACATTGTCGCCGTTTCGATGGGTAAAAAATCCCCTTTCCATTCCCATTGCGTTTCTTGGTTTTCAGCATCTAACGAAGGCGTTTCATTTTTCCCTCCATGCCAAGTTCTATTCAGCCATTTGGTTTCTTTGCCTTTTCTACTTGGAAAAATCAAATAATCTCGAGCTCTAGTAATGCCTACATACATGAGCCGAGTTTCTTCTTCTAAGGCTTGTTGTGTCGCCATTTTTTTGACATCACTACTATTGATACGTTCTTCCAAAGCTGTTTTTTTCCATTGATTGGCATAAGGATTTATCCAAAAGCGCAACCATCTTCCTCCAAGTAAATCTTCTAAATCAACGTTATCAGATTCAGGAATTATATTAATGCCAAAAATAGCATCTTTGAGGTCATCTTCCAAACCATGACAAATCACAACAGGCCACTCCAAACCTTTACTTTTGTGATAAGTAAGAATATTTACAGCATCTTTGTCTTCGCCTGACGCTTGTTTGTCTTTGCCTTGTGCTTGCAAATCACTGAGCCAAAGAATGAAACCACCAAGAGAAGATGCCGTATTCAAACGGTTACAAGCGGATTCGTAATCAAGCGCCATTTTTCGCACAATATCCACATTATCAATGCGTTGTGTCGCATTGTTCCACGACATGATGATGCGACGAAGGTCTAATTCTACAATCAGTAAATTCAATATTTCAGAACTCGAAAACTCGGCAGCTTCTCGTCGCAATTTTTTTATTTTTGAAATAAAAAAATCGTCGTCCGCCCAAGTATTATCATCGTAATTTTCGCCTAAGTTTTCAAGATAATCCAAGCGTTTTTCGATGATTTCTGTCGTATTTGCTTGTTTTGTCAAAACCAAAATCTCAGCAAAAGAAAGTGCATCGTTGGCATCTAAAATACTTTTCAAGCAAGCCAAAATCAAGCGAGCTTCTGCCGTTGCCAAAAGCCCATTTTGAGCAATAGCCGATTTTATGCCAACTTGTTGCAAGGCTTTTGCCATATCGCTGCAATCCTTATTTTTTTTGCATAAAATCGCAATATCGCCAGCACTTACTTTTGCCAGTTGTTTAATACCTTTTGGTTCTACCATTTCACCGCTGTATAAATATTGTTTGACAGCATCGGCAATGCAGAAGTCAAACCATACTTGGTCGCCTACTTTTCCTTCTGGAGTCTGAAAATGCCAATGTTTTAAGGCAGTTCCAAATTCTTTGTGTTCTTTTCGTTGCGGGTCGAGGACAATCTGAGGCGTTTCCATATCGTGAAAAGCCTTGTCAAAAATCGCATTGGTCGTATAAACAATGTCCCGTCGAGAGCGATACGAATGTTCCAAAATATTTTCTTTCAAAACACCGCCCTGCGCATCTACGATGGCTTTCATCAATTTTGGGTCTGCACCACGAAAACCATAAATGGATTGTTTCGGGTCGCCAACCCAAACAGAATACTTTGCCAATTGGGAAAGTTTGAAAAAAATTGCCAATTGGATAGGATTGGTGTCTTGAAATTCGTCCACCATGAGCAAATCCAACTCATCTTTCAAGACTTCTTGCACCTCTTCTTTGTCCAACAATTGTTTGACCATGATTTCCATATCGGTATAATCAATCAAACCTCGAAGACGCTTATAATTTTGATATTCATTGATTGCCAGAATAGCGATGTCAAAAGTACTTTCAATAAAATCTTGAATATCTTGGTGAAAATCGCTAAAAGTATCATGTTGGTTCGCAAATTCAATGATTTCTTCAATGAATTTCTTGCTTTTTGCCCCAATTTTTATTTTACTAACTTTCGCCCATTGATGCCAAGGAATACTGCCTTGTGTTTTTATTTCTTTTTTGATGGCATTCAACTCACTTACGGCATCAGAAGTTGTTTTCGTTTCATCGCCACTGTCTTTTATATTTTGAACAGCCTCTTCAATCATTGCAATCCATTGAGGAAAAACATCGTTGGCTGTTTTTTCATTTTTTTCACCTAAAAATGCTTTAAAAGACTCAAAAGAACGAATTTTACTTTTTTCTAAAACAGCCACACTGAGGTCATTGCCACGAGCCACTTCGGTGATTTCTTTTACATTTCGTCGCCAATCGTAGTCAGAGCTACCATTACTTTTATTCAAACCCAATTTAGTAACGAGTTTATCCATTTTACTCAAATGTTCGTCTTGCAAAACTGTTGCCAGCGCATTGTTAAACATTAATTGTTGGTCTTCTTCCGAAATAATATCCACTTCGGGTGAAACGCCAATCTCAAAAGCAAAACGACGCAACAATTTTACACCAATGCCATGCACCGTGCCGATGAGCGCATTGCTCAAAGCATTTGCCTCTTGAAATTTTCCCATTTCAAGGAGTTTTGCACGGACACGTTCTTGTAATTCAGCCGCAGCCTTAGAGGTAAAAGTCGTTGCTAAAATTCCGCTAATGCGAACACCTTTGCTAATAATGTAGTTTTCTGCCATTTCTTTGGTAAGGCGATACGTTTTACCGCTACCAGCTCCAGCAGAAATAATTTTAAGATTTATTTCAGACATAATTTATCGTATTAATTGCGTAGCAAAAGTACGAAAAGAAAATCATAATCTTAGAAAAATTTTTAATGCGATTTTTTAGTCCAACTACTTAGGTAGCGTCACCTATTCATATTTTCAGGTAAAAACAGAAGGGTAAAAAATAATTTGTTGCTGTAATGTTTTTTATAATCCTTGGACGGACTTCTACCACAAAAAAAACCGCTACCACCAAACACAAAAACAGTTTGCAAACAAATTTTTTTATTAGTGGTAACGGTTTAGACCGTAAGGATACAGTTTTTTTTAGTGTAGCAAATTTACGATTGCAAATATTTTAGCGTTATTTGTTCAACTCATCATTGAGATAAGTAAAAGGCTTCTTTGAGTTCTCTTTTATTTTCGTTGTAGATAGAGTACAAAATGCCTGTATACTCGATGTTCCAGTATTTCGAATTATTAGCTTATGATAAAATCGCCTATCTTTGTGTTAGAAAATGAAACATAAAGATATGCTAATAAGTGTT
>JAYWHK010000144.1:0-3576 GCA_043777755.1 Saprospiraceae bacterium | reverse complement strand
CGAAGGGTTATATTTTCTTTGCGTAAACTCATCGCCACAAGATACAGGGTTTTTGTAAAATATTTATTTTTTTACTAAATATAACCTGAGTAGTTACGGCTATTTTAAAATTCAAATTTTTCAACGTATCTGTTACCTGAGTTCCTACGGCGATGAAATACTCGTTACCAATTTTTAGGTCAGGCAATAAAGTCAGGCTATCAAAATGACAAGTCACAAATTGCAAACTGTCACATTTTCCTTGAAAAACATCAAAATAAAGGTCATAATTTGCTGGTTTTTGAAAAAATATGGCTTGTTTTTCAGCAATTGCTTTGAATTTGTACCAAACAGTATGATTTCCAAATTCATGGCAAGAAGTATTTGGGAATGGTTCAGTAAGTGCATTTTTGACTGTTCCGCTTACTAAATTGTTAGCAACCAAAGTTGGATTGACAGTTAGAGAAATGGCATCAGCGCACAAATCATTGCTCGGTGGTGGCGGTGTCGAATAAATGCACATATCAAAATTAGTGACGCTGAAAATACTAGCCTCTCTCGCCATTGCCAATTTGTATTTTTGACCAACAATCAAATTATTTAATAAAAATTCAGTACTGTCAGCCTCATAGAACTGAAATTCGTAGGATTTGTCAGCGACAAAGCTCGTACAACCATTGTCAGCAATGAATTGAACACTAAGTCTTGAGTCTATCTGCCCAGATGTATTATTGACATCTTTAAAATTTTTGATTTTTACAATATGATTTTTACTTTTTGCCGTAAAATGATACCATTGATAAGGAAGGTTTTTGTTAAAAAACTCATTGCTTGTGGCATCTTTTAATACTATCGGAAACGAATTTGTACAACTCACAGAAGTAGATGTTGCCCCATCTAAGCTGGTGGAATTACTACATAAATCATTATTCACTATTGTATTTTGAGTCAAAACTGCTAAATCGTATATTATTTTATTTTCATTTATTGTATTTTCAATGTAAAAATGATAGGTTAGACCAGGAGTCAAATTGGAAAAATTATAATAATTTGCTGCGCTTGGAGAAAAAGTACCTCCCAGAACACTACAATCTGCAAATAAAGCTGAAAGACTTACTTCTCCAAAAGGCTGCGATTTCTTTGTTGTTTTTAAATAAATAAAATGCTGTGTTGAAGTAGCCACAAATTTATAAAATTTTCTATTTTGAGTATTGCCGAAACGATTGTCAATGCTGTCTTTCAGCACATTTGCAATGGACAAATTTGGTGTCACTGGCAAGGTTAGCGCATTTTGGCACACAACATGAGCATCGGGTAACGCAGGGTGTTCTATGTAAAATTGGTAGGTTAAATCATCTTGTTCAGCAGTATAAAAAACCAAATAATAAGTACTATCTTTCTCTAATTCTGAAATAAATTGCTCTTTATTGAGGTAATCACTTGTAATATTTTGCTTGACAATCATATCAGCGTCAGCACAAGGACTTTTTACCAAACTGATGCTAAGGTAATTGTTGCTATTTATTGGTTTTTTTAACGAAGTCAAATTAAATAAAATGGCATTTGATTGCGCCTTAAATTTGTACCAATTTTGAGAAGCCGAAGTCAAATTAATAAAATCTGCCCAAGTGACTTTTTTGACAGGATTCGACATCGCATTTTCATACATTTGCTTAGAAAGCAATGAAATAGCATTGTTGCAATCACCAGAAGTATTAATTTTTTCGCTTACTGCAAGGCGATAATTTAAGAAATTGTAGCCAATATTGTCACTTAAATAAGTTCTGACATAATAGGTTTCGCCAATAGTAAGATTTTTCAACTCAATATTTTCAAAACTCGCACCACTTGAAGTACAATTCAATGCAGTAAAAGTACTGCTACAATTTCCTTTATAAACGTCTGCAAATAGACCAGAATTAATATTATTTAGAAAAGCTACACCATTTTTATCATAAATTTGAAGATAATGTGTAGTTTGTGTAGCTGTAAATTTGTACCAAAGGTCGTGGTGTTTTATTTTTTTATTACAAATACTGTCTATTGAAGGACTTTTTCGAGCAAAAAGACTGGTTTCTTGCAAGAAAGTATTGATTTCTGTTGTCTTATTGATAGCGATATTTTTTGCACCGCTACAATTATCGTTGCTTGGAATTTGAAAATTCACTTTTTGAACAGTAAAAGTAAAATAAAACGATTGAAAACCAACAATATCTTCTCCTAACAAACGGATAAAATAGGATTTTCCAATTTCAAAACCACCTATAATTTCATTTGGTTGATGACAAACCTGAGCGTTCAGCGTAGGGCAAGTATCGCTTTGATACAATGAAAACGCCAGATTTTCGTAAGGCGGTGGCGTTAGATATTTTGGACTTAGGTTAATTGCAAATTTATGAATGGTATCTGTTGCGACAAATTTATACCAAAGGTCTTTTTTATCAAAACCACAAATTGAAGATGTGCTTTGAGCCGTTGATAAACGAGTTGTATAAATCGTAGAGTCAATCACGCCAATATTTTGTACCGTCAAAACAACAGGAGCATCACATTCATCATTGCTCGGTATTTCTAGAAAAATAGGCGTAGTGATACACAGATTAAAATTTATTGCTTTTGTAAAAAACTGATTACCAGATACTTTAATAAAATATTCTTTACCTTTGATGTAGTTATCGTAAAGGATATAATTATTGTTTGGGCAAGTCAATTCCTCATATTTCAAACTATCTGTATTGTACTCCACCAAACTCAAATTCAAAGTGGTATCCTTTACAAGATTAGCATAAGTGATTTTTACAAAATGCTTCTTTTTATTTGCTGTAAATTTGTACCAAACATCGCCTACATTAGAATCTCCACAAACATATTTTACATTATTGCTCGAAGGTGTTGCAAAATTTGCTGTTCCAGTTGCTTTATTATTACAGATATAACCCGTATTTACGGTTACATTGATGGCATTTTGCGGCTCGTCATTGACGGGCGTTGACGGTGGCGTGAGCAAACAAAAACTAACATCGTTGGTTTCTTTGTTCATCGCACAAATCCAATATTCTTTACCAATCGTCAGATTTTGAATCCAGCTTGACCGTAGGTTATTTTCGTCAAAATACAAGCAACTATCAGGTGTACTTTGCAAAATACCATTGATATTTTTGACGAAAATACCAAAATACATATAATTACTGTTTTGCAACGCCAATAAATATTGTGTGTTTTGAGCTGTAAATTTATACCAAACGTCTTTGTAATTATTACATTTTTGCTCTTTGCTGACCGTCGCCCAAGTCGTGTTAAAAGTAACTGGATTACTACAATTTGTAGTAGGCGTTATTGCAATTGCATTATTAGCTTCGTCATTTGGAACAATCAAAGGCGGCGTTCCAATGGAAAGTTGGTAGAGATAATCAGTATTGCCTGTATTAAAAAGCTGCACTAAATACTCGATGTTCCAGTTTTTGAAATTTTAGGTATAAATTTTTTAGGTGCTAAAATTTTAGTAACTACTCAGGTTATATTTAGTAAAAAAATAAATATTTTACAAAAACCCTGTATCTTGTGGCGATGAGTTTACGCAAAGAAAATATAACCCTT
>JAYWHK010000143.1:0-10000 GCA_043777755.1 Saprospiraceae bacterium | reverse complement strand
TTAAAAATTAAAATAAAGTCCTGACTTTATTTTAATTTAAAATCAGAATAAAATTTGGTAAAAAAAGATTAAAAAATGAGAATTAGTTCGTATAATTGTTAAAAATTTCTCACAATTTTATCAATACAACTAAAAATTATGCAAGCACAATTTCAAGAACTCACTAATTCTCAATGGCTTTTAATCGAACCCTTTTTCATCAAAAGAACGCGTAAGTCAGACTTACGTGTCATACTTAATGCTATATTTTGGCTCAACAGAGTTGGCGGACAGTGGCGGAATTTAGATAGTAAATATCCAAAATGGCAAATTGTTTATTATTATTTTAGAATTTGGACAAAGTTAGGTATTTTTGACCAAATAAATATTTGTCTTATGGAAAAACATAGAACAGATATTGGAAAAAATCCACAATCAAGTGTTAATACCATTGATAGTCAGTCTGTTAAGTTAGCTCCTTTTCTTGAAGAAGATAGAGGAACAGACGGTGGAAAAAAAGTAAACGGTCGAAAAAGACACATTATAACTGACACCCAAGGGTTAATTATAGGTGTTTTAGTTGGTGCTGCAAATGAACATGACGGCAAAGGCGGTTGCCGATTATTACAATTCATTGCTCAAAAATTAGGGAATACTAAACTTATTTTTGCTGACCACGCCTACGGAGGCTTGTTTAGAGCCGAAGCTAAAAAAATGGGTATAGAACTTGAAATTGCAGCAAAGCCAGAAGGCTCAAAAGGATTTATTCCAGTTAAAATCCGATGGGTAGTAGAACGAACTTTCGCTTGGACTAATTTTTTTCGCAGAATTACAAAAGATTATGAGCGAAAAACTATTAATTCCGCAGCAATGATTATTATTGCTCAAATTCAAATTCTTTCTAATCGTATTAACCCTTTTCCAAAATAATATTTTTAAACATACTCTTATACAGAGGTTCTTGCAAAACACCTATCAACAAAGCAAGAGAACGCTCATGCTATGTGAACACAGCACGAGCGAATCGCCTTACTCTCTTTGATTGCTGATAAGAAAAAGTTGCAAGATTTCTGTATAAACCAAAAAGTTTTTTTTGCGAATTCGCCGATTTTTTATTTCATGGCTTCCGACAATACTCTGTTGTAATTGTACAAAAGCGGTAAGTAACTATTTATTCGAATAAATACTATGGCAAATATAGTGTTTTATTTTGATGTGTGCAAGTTTTTCTAAAAAAAACAATCCAACGTCTTTCTTTTGTCAAAAATAAAAACAAGCGAATCGCAATCGAACAATATGCCTACCTTTGTGTTGTTAAATTATTTTCAACTCAATATTTATTTTTTATGTTAAAAACAACAATTGGAAGACTTCGTGTCATTGGTTTCGTTGAAGGCGTTTCGTTTTTGATGATTTTGTTCGTCACCATGCCTTTAAAATACATCTATCATCAGCCGCAATGGAATCAAAAAATTGGTATGCTGCATGGCGCTTTATTCATCGCTTACTTGTTATTGGTTTTCATCAGTAAAATCGAATACAATTGGTCTTGGAAAAAAACATTTTTAGCGTTTGCGGCTTCAATTGTACCATTTGGGACTTTTTGGGCGGATAAAAAATTGTTCAACGAGCAACCCAATATTTAAGACCTCCCTAAATCCCTCCAAAGGAGGGACTTCTTAGCGTAGCATTATTATTTGCATATTTAAAAGTTAGTTTAACAAAATTAGTATAATTATTAAGAGAAATACCAACTTTCATACGTTGTAGTCGTATATTTACTTTTATCAAAGTTTAAAAATACCTACAACAATAAAATGAATAAAAGGTTAGTCCTCGTTTTTCTTCTCTTAAATACCATAAGTATAGCACTTATTGCACAAATCAAAAAACCAAATTCTGCGGAAATTCATCAAAGCATCAAAAAACTCAATGTTCTGGGTTCGGTGCTTTATGTGGCAGCACATCCTGATGATGAAAACACGAATTTGATTTCGTTTTTGTCGAATGACCGTCATTTGGAGGCCCGTTACCTTTCTTTGACTCGTGGCGATGGTGGTCAAAACTTGATTGGCTCGGAACAAGCCGAATTGTTGGGTGCGATTCGTACACAAGAGTTGCTCCGAGCGAGAGGTATTGATGGTGGAAAACAAGCCTTTTCTCGTGCAAATGACTTTGGTTTTTCAAAAAATCCTACAGAAACGCTGCAAAAATGGGACAAACAAAAAGTCCTTTCTGATATTGTCTGGGCAATTAGAAAACACCAACCTGATGTCGTGATTAACCGTTTTTCGACTTCGACAGAACGTCCAAATCATGGACACCACACAGCCTCAGCAATTTTGGCATTGGAGGCTTATGATTTGGCTGGCGATTCTACGGCTTTTCCAGAACAATTGAAATATTTGAAAACATGGAAACCAAAACGCCATTTGATGAATCTTTCTTGGTGGTTTTATGGTGGTCGTGAAAAATTTGAAGCCATTGACAAGTCTAAATGGGTAAAAATGGATATTGGTACGTATTTTCCATCAAAAGGAAAATCCAATACGGAAATTGCTGCCGAAAGCCGCAGTCAGCACCGCTGCCAAGGCATGGGAACAATGCCTGAGCGAGGCGAATACCCAGAATATTTTGAAACATTGAAAGGCACTTCTCCTTCAACGGACATCATGGAAAGCATCAATACTACTTGGAGTCGTGTAGAAAACGGCTCATTGATTGGTGTAATTTTGACAGAAGTAGAGCGAAATTTTAATTTTGACAATCCATCAGCAAGTGTTCCTCGTTTGTTAGATGCCTACAAACTCATGGAAGCATTGCCAGAAACGTATTGGAAAAAAAGCAAAATGGAGGAAATCAAAGAAGTCATTCGTACTTCTATGGGGCTTTATTTGGAAGCAAATTCGGGTGATTTTTCAGCAGTTTCCAATGAAAAATTAAAAATTAACTTTGAAGCCGTCAACCGTTCTAATGTATATTCGACCCAATTGAAATCCATTTCGATAGAAGCTGCTGGCTACGATACGCTGACAAACTTGACGCTGACAAGAAACAAAGCGTTCAAATTCAAATCGGCAATCATCGTTCCGAAAGTAAATCAAACCAGTGCTTATTGGCTCAATGATTCTTTTAATAGCAATATGTACACCGTCAATGACCAACAATTGATTGGTCTGCCAGAAACGCCTCGTCCGCTTCGTGCCAAATTTTCCATCATTATTGGTGATAGATTGATTGATTTTTACAGCGATGTCACTTACCGATTTGAAGATGCTGTAAAAGGCGAAACGTACCGCCCACTCGAAGTTATGCCGCCTGTTTTTGTAACCATGACTGATAAAGTCTATGTTTATGCGAATAATCAACCAAAAAATATTGATGTCGTGGTAAAATCAGGAAGTCAAGACAGTATTTTTGGTTCAGTTGTTCTAAAATTAGAAACTGGCTGGCGATGTTTTCCCGAAAAATATTCTTGGAATAGTAAGAAAAAAGGCGAAGAAAAAACATATTCGTTCACCGTTTATCCGCCTACGGGAGCTGCGGACAGTCGAATCGAAGCAAATGTTGTGATTGGAAATACAACGTACAATAAAAAACTAATAACGATTCAGTACGATCATATTCCAACGCAGATGATTTTGCAAGATGCCGCTGCAAAGGGCGTAAAATTAGACATTCGTCAAGAAGTCCGCAAAGTTGCTTATATTATGGGTGCTGGTGACGAAGTACCACAAAATTTGCGACAAATTGGTTACGATGTAACGCTTTTAGATGAAAAAAATATTACAGGCGAAAATTTGAAAAATTTTGATGTGGTGATTATGGGTATTCGTGCTTATAATGTCGTAGAACGATTGAAAGTTCACCAACCCAAACTCTATGAATTTGTAGAAAATGGCGGTACGATGATTGTTCAGTACAACAATAATTTTGATATTTTTTTAGATGAACTTGCGCCTTTCAAAATGAAACTTTCTCGTGACCGTGTTACGGACGAAAATGCTGAAATGAAAATGTTATTGCCAAAACATCAAGTGTTGAATCAGCCAAATGCCATTGGAACAAGGGATTTTGAAGGCTGGGTACAAGAGCGTGGTTTGTATTTTCCAAGTGAATGGGATGCTTCAATGGAAGCACCACTTTCTTGCAATGACCCTGCCGAACCAGCTAAAAACGGCAGCCTTTTGATAGCCAAATATGGCAAAGGTTACTACGTATATACAGGTTTGGCATTTTTTCGACAATTGCCCGCAGGAGTTCCTGGTGCATACCGTTTGTTTGCGAACTTGATTGCATTAAAAGGTGATAAAAATCAAATTTTGGATAAAAAAAGTGGAAAATCTGTAAAAAATTAATATTTTTTCAAAAAAATTGTAAAATAAAAAATCCAGCACGAATAAACAAACGTGCTGGATTTTTTATTTTTATTTTGAAAAATGAAATAAAAAGTATAATTTTGTACCACTATAAAAAATATATACAAATGCCAAGAAAAGATATTTATCACGACACCGTTAAAGTTGCATTAGAGAAAGATGGTTGGGTGATTATTAAAGAAAATCTAAACTTGTCAGTTGATGATACTCCACTTTATGCTGATTTAGGAGCGGAAGCTGTATTTGTAGCAGAGCGAAAAGGAGAAAAAGCCGCTTTTGAAATCAAAACTTTTGGCGGACAGTCTTTTGTCACAAATCTTCACGAAGCAGTTGGTCAATATGGTGTGTACAAATCGGCTTTGGAACTGATATATCCTACTTGGAATATTTACCTTGCTGTACCAGAATCAACGTATTTAGCCTACTTTTTAAAACCATTTATTCAAAAAGTAATGAGAGATCATCATATAAATCTTGTTGTATATAACACTCAAAATCAAATAATTACACAATGGATAATACAATAAAATATGAAAATGTAGTTATAGAACTCATGGAAGAATATTCAGATTTTTGGGGAGATGATGGAAATATTAGCAATCATATCTTAATAGACAAAGAGCGTAATCGCTATCAATTCGTCATCACAGGGTGGAGAGATGATATTCATTTCGTTCATTCTGTCGCATTTTATATTGAAATCAAAAACAATAAGATTTGGATTCACCAAAATAACACAGAAGCACTTATTGCAGATGAACTCATTGCAAAAGGTGTGGATAAAATGGATATTGTATTGGGTTTTATCGCCCCGTCATTGAGAGCTTACTCAGGTTTTGCCTTGGCATAGAAAATAAAAAATCCAGCACGAATAAACAAAACGTGCTGGATTTTTTTATATGATAACAATAAGATTCGTTTTTGTTATTTCTACTACGGAGTTGTCTTGAATTGCAAGAAGTATATCATCTAAATTTTTTTCAAAAATCTCAAGTAAATCATTGGTTCTAATGTTGCCAGTTGTCAAAAAAATCAATTTATGTGGTTCAAATTTGTTAAAATAGCTGTCATAAAAATCAGAATCTTTTGAGATTACGATGCGTTGTTGTGAAATAGACAAACTGTTTATTTCATTGTCAGAAGTCAAATTTCTATTTGGCAATTCCAATGTATGGATTGCATCAAAGCCTTTTGACCGTAACCAAACAGCGATTTTTCTGGGTAATTGTGCATCAATAATAAATTTCATGCTGCCAGTTTTCCAATATTTTTGACTTTTGTTAATCTTACCGCAAACATCAGACAAGCCAATAAGTCTTCTTCTTCTAAATCTTCGTAATCTTCTAAGATTTCAGCATGATTCATTCCCGAAGCCAATAATTCTAAGATATTTTCTACGGGATAGCGCAGTCCTCTAACAATTGGTTTGCCATGACAAATTGCTGGATTTATAGTGATTCTTCTTAACAATTCTTGATTCATTTTTTATATTTTTTACAAAACTAATCTATTTTCATCAAAAAAACAAAAATTTATCCTTCCATTTTTTTCTCCAATTGCAAAACCCTTTTTAGCAAGTTAAGTCCAATTATTTTCAAGCCAAACTTCATCTGCACGGTCAAGGCTAATTGGGCTGTATTGAATTTCCCATCTAATTGTTGTGTTTGTAAAGCTGTCATTTTTTCTTTTCTTCTAAAAGGCTAATAATTTTTTTCAATTGCTCATTGTAGTTTTTGTAAGTATTGAAATAATGTTAACATGAAATATCTAATATACCTTTGCAAAGGTATTTATTTAGACAAAAAAAACAAAATTATATTTTATAAATTAAACTTTTAAACACTCTTTGGTATGAAAAAAACTATTTCTATCTTATCTTATCTATTCTATATTTTACAACAACATTAGCAACGGGAACAGCAAGTTGCTCAAAAGAATGTGAATTCAAGTTTTCAATGAGCTAAGAAAAAATAAATATTTTGCAAGTGTATCAGTGAAATAATTATTCTTTTTACAAAAATAAAAAATCCAGCACGAAGAAACAAAACGTGCTGGATTTTTTATTTTACGCTGACTTCCTGTTGTCCCATACATACAAAACCTTAACTTCTTGTAAATGTATGACATACAGCAATGAAAACTGTTTTGAAACTACCGCTTTTCGTAAGCCTTCGTGATACAAAGATTTAGGATAAAGTTCTGGAAATTGCTCCAATTGCTCTTGAGTACGCTCAACTTTTTCTAATACATCTACGGCAGCTAAAGAACCGTAAAGCATTTCGATATAATCCAAAAGTGCTATCAATTCATCTTCGGCAGCAAGGGCCCAAATTACTTTGTATGGCTTCATTTTACTTGATATTTTTGACGTAATTTAGCAATAACATCTTCGCCACTTATACTTTCTCCTTGTTCGATTTGTCGCAAAGATAAAGTAATTTTTTCTTTTTGAGCATCTGAAAGATCGAGCCAAAAGTCGTGGTCAGCCTCGTCCAGTTCTTCTTGTAACCCTACATTCAAGATATTACTAATTGTAGTCAAGATGCGTTTGTCTTTTAACAAAAGCACCTGATTGATGATATTTAATTTGTAATTTAAAACGTCCATTCTTTATATATTTTTTACAAAACTAATCTATTTTCATCAAAAAAACAAAAATTTATCCTTCCATTTTTTTCTCCAATTGCAAAACCCTTTTTAACAAGTCGGGTAATTGTTTGAAACCAGCATAAGAGCGCAAATAATTAGAATATGGAATCGCTGGCGAACCATACCAAGCTGTATTGGGTTCTGTAATACTGGCAGCAACACCAGATTGCGCTTGAATACGGGTTTTATCCGCAATTTTTAAGTGACCTACGATGCCTACTTGTCCGCCAATCATACAATTTGCACCAATTTTTGTGCTTCCTGCAATGCCAGTTTGCGAAGCGATAACGGTATTTTCACCGATTTCGACATTGTGTGCTACTTGAATTAAATTGTCTAATTTCACTCCTTTTCTGATGATGGTAGAACCCATTGTTGCTCGGTCAATGGTCGTGTTTGACCCAATTTCAACATTGTCTTCTATCAAAACATTGCCAATTTGAGGTACTTTTTTGAAAGAACCATCTTCCGTAGGTGCAAAACCAAAACCATCGCTTCCGATAACAGCATTGGCATGAAGAATACAATTGTCGCCAATAACACAATCATTGTAAATCCGAACTCCTGGATAAAGTGTGGTATTTTTTCCTACAATGGCATTTTTTCCAATATAAACTTGTGGAAAAACAATCGTATTTTCTCCTATCGAAACGTTTTCATCAATCACGCTCATATCGCCAATACTTACATTGGTGGCAATTTTTGCACTTGTATGAACAGATGATTTTGAAGATACAATACCTTGATTATCAAATTTTTGTCCGAATTTTTCCAACAAAATCGCTACCGAAGCATACACATCTTCTACTCGAATAAGGGTTGCTGCAATGGGCGCACTTGGCGCAAATGTTTTGCTTACCAACAAGACCGACGAAAGCGTTGTGTAAGCATAATGTTCGTATTTTAAGTTTCCTAAAAAACTAATCGTGCCAACTTCTCCTTCTTCGATTTTGGAAGGGCGATTGACTTTTACGTCAGGATTTCCTTCGATTGTTCCGTTTAAGATTTGCGAAAGTTGTAAAGCGGTAATGGCTGAGTTCATTATTTTTTGAAAGTATGTTCTTGATAAAATGGTCTAATTTTGATGGTTTTTGCTGTTGAATAGCGTTTTGAAATCATCACTCTATCCGTTGGACTGACCATCGGAATCGTCGGGCAATTGTCCGCTACTATTTTCTGAAACTCGTGATACATAACATCTCGTTGTTTTTTATCCAACGTTGTATTGATTTTTTCAATCAATTTGTCTGATTCGGCTGTACCAAAACCTGTTGCATTGTCTATACTTTTCGTTCCCCATTTTTGAGAAAAGTCGTCAATATCTTCGTCCTGAGAACCAAGTATATAAAACATTTCATACGCTTTTTTCTTGGTGTCTTCTTTGAATAATTTCATTTCTTTTGCATCAATCTGAATGGTAACGCCAGCTTGTTTGGCAGCATTTTGTATGATTTGAGCAATTTCTGGCGCAGGAGATTTGTTCACAACCAAATAAGTCAAGTTCAATTCTGTTAATTTTCCTTTAATACTTTTGTCCACCGAACCATTGCTATTGCTGTCTTTCCAGCCCGCTTCTGTTAATAATTTTTTAGCTTCTTCTATATTGTAAGAAATTTCGGGCAACTCAGAAGCATAATAATCTTTTTGTGGCGATACGATACTCTTAATTGGAAGAGCTTTTCCATTATAAAATGTTTTGATAATTTCTTGAACATTCACCAAATGCGAAATCGCTTTTCTCACTTTTACATCAGCCAATTTTGGATTTTTTGTATTCAAATTAAGAATACCTGCGTAATTGGTTGTTGGTGTAAAAAAATTATATTCTTTTGTCATTTCAGCATCTTCTTGGAGTTTGTAAAAATCCGTCGCTGGCACTTGCGCAAAAATGTCAATACTTTTATTTTTCAAATCATTGACAGCGGCAGCTGGATTGCTATAGATTTTGTATTCAATTTGCTCAGGATAAGCCGTCAAACCAAAACGCTGACCAGCGAATTTTTCCGTCCAGTGATTTTTTTTCTTTGATAAAACAATTTTTGAACCCGTTACCCAATCTTCAAATTGGTAAGGTCCACTGCCAGAAATTTTACCTTTGTCACGACCATAAGCCGTCATAAAATCCTTTGAAAAAGCATCTAAGGTGGGATTCGCAGCCAATACTTCTGCCTTTTTTGTGTCAATAAAATCAGTCAAAGGAATATTTTTCAATGCACCATTTGGGTCATAAACATAATCTGGCATAATTGGAACAGAAGAAAGTGCATTTTCAGCCAAAATATATGGTTTTTTAGCAATAATCGTAAATCTTTTCGGATTTGCAGCATCAACTTGAATGTCTTTTATAAAAGAATAATAGGTCTTATAAAGGTTTTCTACTTTTGGGTGAAGGATTGTCTTCATCGAAAAAACATAATCATTTCCCGTAATAGGTGTTCCATTGTCCCAAACAGCCTCGTCCAAAATCTCGTAAGTATAGCTAACACCTCCTACATTTTCACCTTCTGTAATGTTTTTTACCTCAGGTAATGTTTTTGCCAAACAAGGTGTATAAATTCCTGTATTTGGGTCGGCTTCCGTCAATAAAGAAAAAATATGATGTGTAAAAACTTGTCGGTCTAAAGCTGAACCTGCGCCCAAAATAGGATTAAGCGTTTTGGGTTCTACAAAGAAAGCAATGCTAACGCCATTTCCTCGTTTGTCTTCTTCAGTACAACCTTGAAACAATAAAACTGTAAAAAAAAGAACGAAAAGGTAAAAAAAAGATGTTTTAGTCATAATACAAATATTTTTTGTTGATAAATTTTTTGGTTCTTTTAAAATTTTTGTGGTTTAAACCTTTGTAAGGGCGACTTTAGTCGCACAAATGGCTGATTTTCAATGTTTAGACTCTTGTGCGACTAAAGTCCAATGTCATTTCCCTAAGAGATAGTTTTTTATATTTTAATAAGTATTTGATTATCAATGATTTATTTTTTAAAAATTAAATTTTC
>JAYWHK010000142.1:0-10005 GCA_043777755.1 Saprospiraceae bacterium | reverse complement strand
CTTTCTTACGACTACGCCACTTACTCAAAACTGACAAATATACCCAAAGAAGCAGATTTATTAAAATCAATCATTGATTTTGACCCTTTTTTAGAAATATACAATTGTGGCTACCGCTACGATTACCCAAACGATGTTCAAGCCGCCAATGACATTATCAACAACAATATGCTCAAAAACTGCAAATGTCTTTTGAAAAAAGAAGCAAAATAAAATTTCATTTAGAGCAATTGTATAAATCCTAAGTAATGGATTAAATTTTTTTCATTTTGAGTCTGAGCCTATCGTATCAAAACGATAGGCTATTTTTTTTAATACACTCAACTTTAGAATTTTCCAATCGCACTCGTCAAAAGCGAAAATTTTCTTTTTTCACCATTAAAAATAGCATCTTCTGAAAACTACGGAGAAGTTTAAAAATCGTAGATTTTTGAACAAACTCTGCGCCTCTGCGTGGTCTAAAAATAATTTCATGCAAAGGCGCAGAGAACGCAGAGAAAGAAATATTTTTTGCAAAAATATCTCTTTTAACTACGCAAAAACTTCTCCGTAGTTTTCAGAAAATCAATAGAATTACTAACTTGTTAAGCATTATTGGTACTTGAAATCCTGCAACGGTTTTTTTTATCTATTTTACGACCACCGCACTGTCAATTTTCCGAATCTTTCTGGAATTTCCAATCCTTCTGATGGATAGGACAAAATTTCCCATTCACCCTTGTCTTCTACTTCGATTTTGATGTTTTTTGCTTTCAAACCAATGATTTTGAAGCGATACGTTGCATAATCGGGCGTATAAAAACCAGCGGTAGTTTGTGTAATACTGATTTTTTGTGCTGTTTTTTCTATTTCAAAATGGCGTTTTAGGTAATCACTTTCGTTTGGATTGACCTGTTCGCCATTGTCTTCGTACCAAAGTTGTTCGTAAGAATTTTCTTCGCCAATGTAAAAATTCAAATCCATGAGCGTGATTTTTTCCTTTGTACTTTGTCGGACGGGCGCAAGAGGAAGTAGTGTTCCAGCTTTTATAAAAAATGGAATTTCGTCGTCATTGACTTTGTACGTGACGCTTCCTGTGTATTTTTTTTCATTGTAAAAATCAAACCAATCGCCTTCTGGAAACTCAATTTTTTGAGATTTTGCGCCTGTTTTCATAATTGGACTAACAAAAATATGTTCGCCAAAATAAAAATCACGCTCTTCTGAAAGCCTGTTTTTTTCTCTTAAAAAACGACTTTGCACAATTGGCGTTTGCTGTTGTACGTACTCAAAAAACGCATTGTACAAGTAGGGTAGAAGGCGGTAACGCAACTCAATCGCTTTGCGTGCGCCAGCCGTGAAAGGCTCGCCAAAACTCCAAGGTTCTTGATCCATTCTGTCCACAGCGTCGGCAGCTTTGACGAGTTCTTCGTCCACCATCGCTGCGCCATCGGCATGATTTCCCATCGAATGGACCCGCATCAAAGGATGAAAAACCGCCAGTTGCAACCAACGAACCATCAATTCGCCATCTGGACGACCTGCAAAACCGCCAATATCAGACCCTGTAAAACTAAATCCCGACACCGACAAACGCTGTACTTGCAAATTCGCCAAACGCAAACCTTCCCAATCCGAAACGTTGTCGCCAGTCCAAATCGAAGCGTAACGCTGTCCGCCACTGTAAGTTGCTCGGCACAATAAAAACGGACGTTTTTTAGGTTGGTGTTTTTTCAAACCGTCCAAACTTGCCCTTGACATTTGCATACCATATACATTGTGTGCTTTGGCGTGGTTTGTCGGATGTCCGTCGTAATCGTGTTGAAGGTCGTCAAGGAAACTCATGCTTTTGACATTGAAAACGGCTGGCTCGTTCATGTCGTTCCAGAAGCCACTGACTTTCAGGTCTTTACAAAATTCTTCGTACTGTTTTGACCACCATTGACGGATTCGAGGATTGGTATAATCTGGAAAAACACAGCGTTGAGGCCAAACTGGACCAATCGCCAACTCTCCATTTCCACGTTTTAAGAAAACATTTTCTTTTACTCCGTCAGAATAAACTTGATATTTATTGTCTATAAAAATACCGCAATCTATCATCACAACCGTTTCAAAATTGTCTTTTTTGAGGTCGGAAATTAATTTTTTTAAGTTTGGAAAATAGCTTTCGTTCACGGTAAAACAACGGTAGCCGTCCATGTAATCAATGTCCAAATACAGCGAATCACAAGGGATGTTTTGGCGGCGAAAATCCTTTGCAATCTCTTTTACACGAGATTCTGGATAGTAACTCCAACGGCATTGATGATAGCCCAAAGCCCAAATCGGTGGTAACTCAGGCGTACCTGTAAGCATTGTATAATTTTGTACAACTTGCAGTAAATCAGGTGCTTGTATCATGTAAAAGTCCATAATTCCGCCATCTGCACCAAAGGTCAGCGTATCTGATTTTGTTTTTCCAAAATCAAAATAAGTCTTGAAAGTATTATCGAAAAAAACACCGTAACAAGCAGTTTCTGTTTGGACACAAAAGAAAGGAATCGCACGGTAAAGTTCGTTGCTTTTTTTGTCGGCAGCGAAAGCATCTGTACACCAATTTGAGTAATACGAGCCACGCAGATTGAGGTTGCCTGTCTTGTCGCCCAATCCAAAAATGGCATCGTTTTCAGCCAAAACGATGTTGGCTTTTACATCAATTGTTCCTTTTAAAAAAGTACTAATGGCTTGATAATCAGTTATTTTTAAAAAATTACCAAAGGTTAAATCACCATTTTTTGCAAGATTTTTTTCAAGTGTATCAGAATTGATTGTTTGTTTTTTATCGTTTTCGACAGCATAAGAAAAATCATCAAATTGCTGCAATGGATGCGCAAAAGTGCAGCGTGTAATGCTTGCTTTTGCCTTTGCTTTTAGGGCAGAAATTTGAAGTGTCACGCCATTTTCGGCGGTGAAAACGAGCGTATTTTCTTTTTTTTCTTTGTGTGAAAATCCTTTAAATTCAAACGTTTCATAGACATCTTCGTAACGGTCAAATGCGCTTACTTCAGATTTTTTTTGCCAATTTTTATTTATTTTTTGCATGAAATTCTAAGTTTTAAATTCGGGATTCTAAATTCTAAATTTTAGAATCGAAAAACGAGTTGTATTTGGTTTTACACTGTAACGTATAAGGTTCACCCTTAAAAACGAAAATATAGCAAATTCCAAAGACAAAGGTAATGGAATAAAGTTTATTTTTTATAAAAAAAACGTTGCATACCTGAGCGATACACAACGTTTTTTTATTTTTTTGTAAAAGAAAAAGAAATTAATCTTTCAAAATCATCAATACATCACCTTTGTAAATTTCAATATAGCCATCTACAAATTCAACTTTACAAGAGTAAGAATAAACGCCAGGTTGCGCACGTTCCTTGCGGAAACTACCGTCCCAGCCTTTATCTTGTTGATATACTTGGTCACGGGTAAATTCCAAATCTTCATGGATTACATCGCCCCATCTGTCATAAATACGGAAGTAATGAACTTTTGCAACGTCTAATCCTAAATAAACCCTTAGCTTACGATTTCCATCTTTATCAGAATCAGGGTGGAAAATATTTGGAATATAGACATTACGAGGTTTTTTCACTTGAACCAAAACGTTGTCTTTTGCAATACAACCTTTGTTGTTGATGACTGTAACTGCGTAAAGTGTCGTTTCTTGAGGTTTTACAATCAAGTCCAATGTTTTGCAAGAGTCACATTGTGGATACCAAATTAATTTTTTCAGTTCTGTTGGAAGGAAATTGATAACAGCTTCAAGGTCAGCTGCTTCGCCCAAATTAAGGTAATCCTTTTCATTGTTATTGTTATCTGGCGGATATAATGCGCCCAATTCTACATCAATTTCGTAAGGTTGATCCACAATAACAGAATCTTGGAACGGACAACCTTTGCTGTCTTTCATTTTTACAAAATAGCTTCCAGCTTTTAAGTTCGAGAAGTTTTTGTAAGGTGTGAAAGGCCCATTATTGAGAGAGAATTGATAAGGTGGCGTTCCACCAGATACATTCGAAATGAGGAACGAACCATTGTCATCACCGAAACAATTTGGTTGTATTACCTTATACGCTACGGAATCAATTTTGCTAATGTCTTTTTTGACAACACAAGTATCGTAAGCAAAACAACTACTAAGAGAATCTCTTACTTGTAAAATAAATCTACCTGCTGCTTTAACAGTTGGATTTTTGACTTTTTCGTTAGAAAGTGCTGTTCCGTCAATAGAAGTCCAAGTGTAAGTGATAGAAGGACCCGATGTAGAATTTCCTCCAAGCGTTATTTCTGTATTGTCACAATTCAATTCTTTGTCAAAACCAGCATCAGCATTTGGAATAGCATCAATCGTAACTTTTACACTTGTAGAAGCATCAGGGCATGGAGCTTTACCTTTTACAGTATAAGTAAAAGTATAAGTACCAGGTGCTGTTGATTTTGTTTTGAAAATACCAGTTGCTGGAACGAAGTTGGTTGCTGGACTTACCGACCAAGTACCTCCTGCGTCACCACCTGTAACTTCAGTATTCATATCAATGGTTTGGTCTTGACCAAAGCACAATCTACGGTCAGGGCTTGGGAAACCAGACTTTGCAGGTTCGTTCACCGTAATCGTAATTTTTTTATTCAAATCTACAAAACAACCATTAGCATCAATTACTTTTGTAAAATTCCACGCTGTTGTTTCTGTAGGATTTACAGGAACAACCGTTGTATTATTTTTACTTATCAATGGTGTTTGAGGACCATTAGCGTTGTAGTAGATTTCAAAATCTGCTTTTCCTGTCATTGTCAAAGTGATTTCTGAACTACCACCTTTACAAATAGTTGCATCTTTTGCGGCAACAAGTGTTGGATTTTCGTTCCAAACTACAGGTGTACCTTTTGCAATATCTTTACAGAAATAATTTAAATCTACTTGTCCTGCTTTGTTGTCACCAACAATATAAGAGATGTAGTACAATTTGCCATACTGCATTGTCGCTGCATCAAATTTGAATTTACCAGTCTTGTTGCGACCTTTGATACTAGCCAAGGTAGTCGTAGCACTTTCATGTAAAACAAACTCAAAAGTATCATCACCATCTAAGACAACACCACTTGCAGGAGGTGCGCTTACTTCGGCATCTGTTCCTTGGCAAAGCTTGAGTTGAGTAGGATTCATTGTACCAGCTTTTGAGTCACAAGGGCAAGTATGGTCAAAGTCATAAGTTGTTGGAATACAACTTACGGCATCTTTGAAAGACAAAGTTACTTTTTTACCAGATTCGATTGGGTCAGAAGTAAAGACTGAACCTACCAAATTACCAGTAGCATTTGTGCTTATTTGATCAATACTAAAAGGAGCTGCACCCGTCAAATCAACACTTAATGTATAGCTTTTATTTGTACTTTCACAAACAACATTGTTTTTATAAGTCAAATTACTTGGTGAAACTAAATTCAAAAGGGCATCAGACGCTGCAGTACAACCATTGTTGTCTTCTGTCCAAGTGAACGTATAAGTTCCCCAAGTTATACCATTTGCAGTTGTTTTAGGGTCTGTATTATCAACAAATGAGATGCCTACGTTAGGTAACACTGCCCATGTACCTTTTTTACCAGTTGAGTTCAATGTTACTTGCTTGGCACAAGTATCTACTTTTACAATACTTGAAACGGTAGAAGGAACGCATATAAATTTCACATCTTTTGAAGATGCTGACAAACATGGGTCATCAAATTTCACACCAGTTCCAGTGGAGGTTTTATTTCCAACTACATACACCAATTTGTATGTTTTGTCACACTGCATGGTTGCTGGATCAAAAGAAAAAATACCTGTTTGATTTCTTGCCAAAATACCTGCTGGAAAAGCTGGGTCTTTTGGATTATTGCCTGTTGCCAAAATAAATTCCCATGTATCATTTCCATCAAAAGCATCGTTTTGCGCTCTAACTGCTTTAAGGTCTGTACCAACACATACTTCATTGGTCAAATTAAATGAACCCAGTTGTGTTGCACAACCACAAGCGTAAGACTTATTCAATGTAACTGTATCACAACCATTGCTGTCCGCAATTTTGAAACAGAAACTCGAACCACTTGCAAAAGCAGCAGAATTGAATGTATATGGAGCATTGCTTAAAGTTGCAATTACAGCATTTGTTGTACAATCCAATACGAAATAAGGGGCTTTTCCACCAGAAATATCAAATTTTACAGTATAGTTTTCGTTTTGAGCGTCACAAGTATATTTTTCAGTACTTGTTTGAATATCGCTGTCTTTGAATGTGATGTTTACGCTTGCAGAATCTTTACATTTACCATTTGTTTCTGTCCAGAAAAACTTATAAGTTCCAGCTGGGTCAGGAATCGTAACCGTTGCCGTAGGAGAATTTGATGGTGTAAATGTTGCACCATTTTTTGAAGACCAAACGCCTGTTACACCAGCCGCAGGTGTTGCCGCTTTTAAAATGTATGACAAACCGCATACTTCATTGTCTGTACCAGCATTTGGTTTTGGCACACAATCCCATTTAACTTCCTGATTAACAGGCGTTAATTTCAAGCATTGGTCAGCTGCACTTGGGAAGCCAGTTCCATCGTTGTTTCCAACCAAGAAACCAATATAATAAGTTTTTCCACATTGCATCGTTGTTGGATTGAAACTGAATACACCTGTTTTGTTCATCACAATACCATTTGTCAAAGTTGTCGCTGTTCCTTCGTATAAGATATAAGCGGTAACGTCGTCATTATCAGTTGTTTCTGTACCTGTCTTATGAATAGCTTTTACTGTTCCACCACCAGATGAACAAGCGGTTTGTGTTGCTTGTAAATCCATCTCACCAGCTCTTGTAACGCAGTTACAATCCACTGTATCAATAAAATTAGAAGTACAACTTCCCGACTGAACCGCATACTCTACAAATTTTGTCGTTTGAGGAATATCTGGTGTCGTAAAAGTAAATGGTGCTGTGGTCAGTGTTTGAGGTGTAGAACCTGCAATATTATTCAAAGTAACTATGTAAGGCGCAATACAGCCAACAACATTTAAAGTGGCTTTGTATGTTTTTGCAACAGGATCACAAGTTACAACAGGATTAGAAATTGTTGGTTTTTCACTAAAAGAAACCATTACTGTATCTTTTCCAGCACAACCCGCTGAATTTGTTTCTGTCCATACAAATTTATATTCGCCACATTTTGTAACAGAAACTTCTGCTTTTTCTTTAGTATCGTCGTCAAAAGTTGATGTTCCAACGCCTGAAAGCTGTGTCCATTTACCCGTATTTCCCGCACCTGGTTTACTACCATTAAGTTTTATTTTCAAACCACAAACAGATTTATCCGAACCAGCTGTTGGCTGAGGGAAATCTTTTGTAGAAACAGTAATACAGAACTTTTTACCAATAGTGTCACAATTATTAACTGCTGACACACAAACCTGATTGTCATTGGCAACTTTTGTCCACATAACAGTAATGGTTTTGGTGTCAAGTCCAGCGGTACTTGATGTTATTGTACCACCTTTTACTGTCCAATTGTAATCCATTGCAAAAGGAACAGTTGGATTTACAGTATAGTCTATCTTATCATTTTTACAAACATCTAAATCACCATCAATGCCTGTTGGTGCAGCTGGTAGCTGATTGATGACAACATTCAATGTTGCTTTTGGAGAAACACCACATTTGTCACTAACCACTAAGGTAATTGGTCCAGAAGTTGCATTGCCTGCCCATTTTACGTTGATTACATTTGAGTCTATTTTTCCAACAAAAGAAGCACCCGTTGGCAAAGTCCAAGTATAGGTTGGATTTGGCGTTGTCAATTTTGGTGTAGAATAAGTTGTCATTGTATCACCTGCGCATATTGGCGTAGGTCCCGTAATGACAGGCTGTTTTGGTCCTTCGTTCAGGGTAATGTTGATACAACCAGGAGGACTATTTCCACAAACATTTTTTGCAACAGCACATACTTTATATGGTGGTGTATTGCCCCATTGTACTTTGATGATATTGCCAGTGAATGTTGCAGGCGTACCACCTGTAATTGTCCAATCATAAGTTGTACCCGTATTTACGGATACCGTATAAGAAGCGGTATCATTCAAACATGGATATGGATTAATGGCAATTGGGGTAGGTGCTTCAGGTGTAGTTCCTGAACCTGTTACTGTGATGCACTTTACTTTTGAGCATTTTTTAGTTACTGTACCTGCTGAGGTAGTCAATGTATATTCGTAACTTATGGTTACACAATACACTCCTTTTGATGTGACTGTAATTTCGGGTGTTGTTGCCCCATTACTCCACAAATAAGATTTTACACCAGGATTAGCAGCATTGCTTGTTGGTAAAAATACAGAATTACCTGCTTTTATTGTAACAGACGTATTGATACAGTCTAGTGAAGGATTCGCTGGCGTTACAATTGGATTTATTTTAATACATTGTAAAATAAAATTATATGTTGTGTCGCAAGCGACTGGTTTGACACTCTCCGCTGACGCTACTATGTAGTTTTGAATACCTGGTTTGGCATCAGCGCATTTGAGCCACGATGTTCCCACTTTTACACTATCATCCTCACAAATTAGCATAGGTGGCAATGTTTTTGTAGCTTTTGCTTTTATTATTGTCGTTAATTTTATTTTACCAGCACATCCACTTGGATCCATTATATAATTAATATTGGTTACTTTGCTTGTTCCTGGTGCGCCAGTAAGAACTGTTATATCAGGGTCTGGCGTTCCTGTAACATTAGGATTGGCACTTTGGATACAAGGCATCAATTTATATTCAAATGGAACTTGCTCTGGACACAATGTTTGGGTACATATTGCTTCTTTGAATTCTGTAACAACTACGGTAACACAACCTTTTTGAACCCCTGTTGGAGGACACTTTACATTAAATTTAGGTGTTGCACACAATTGGAAAGTACCTGTTTGATTCCATTTTACTTGAGTACAAAGGTCATTTGGAATAATCTGACCAGCACTCGCAGGAACAATATTCCATGTGTACGACGAAGGAACAATACCACCAGGAATTGTTGCACAATAATCTTGTGTTGAACCTTTACAAACATTCAACAGGCCTGTAATAAGGGGTTTGGGAATGTTTTTTAAGAGGCAGTTAGGGTCGTAGCTAAGCGCAAAATTGCAAACCGCCTCTGCACAACCATCTACTTGAATCCAATACTGTTTGCCTGGTACAGTGGCAATACTAACAGCACCGCCTGTTACACAATTTACACAACTTGCAGCACTGATATCACCACAGCCATCTCCTTCAAATATAGTTGCTTGTATGGAAGAACCTGATGCGCAGCCTGAAACGGATACGTTTAAAGTAAAACTAGAACAACCCGCTACGAAAGTGTACCATGTAGGGTTATCCTCGGAAGTGCCAGAGCCACAAGGTAAATTAGCATTTGGCATTTGGCCATCCGCAGACGGATTAGTTCCGCTTACACTGCCTGATGCTCCCAAACAAGGTGCCGAACAAGGGTCGTTTTCTGGTTGCGCCGATAGCACTGTTAAAGTAGCTAAGAGGAAGAATGTTAGAAGTAGTCGAAGTCTTTTCATCATATCTATTATAAGTAAGTAAATGGTTTTGGTCTTGCTAAGAAAAAGCAAAAATATAATTATTTTGACGTTTTACAATACTTTGTAGGTATCTTTTATACGATTTTAAAAAATTTATTGGAATATATACTTTTTAACGATACAAAAATGTAATCTTTTGCTTGATAAAAAAAATACAAATTTAACTTGTTCTAAATTAAAATTAAAACTAAGATATTGAATATCAGTAATTTACATTTATTTTTCTAAAAAAATATTAAAATTTTTATTCTTATTTTTATTTTTTTGAAAAAATACTTACTGTAAAATTTCTTACTGTAAAATATTAAGTGATGATGTATTACGGCTAAAAATATCCTAAGTACAGCTAACTTGTTGCTCCAATAAAGATTAATTTAGCACACGAA
>JAYWHK010000141.1:0-26996 GCA_043777755.1 Saprospiraceae bacterium | reverse complement strand
TCACTTCAATCAAAATCAAAATAATAACAATCCATTCAAGCCATTGACTTTCACGGTGTTGCAAAATATCGGTGAATAATTTTAGGTTGTCTTCCACGATTTGTAGGCGATAATCCAAGTCTTTAAAACGAGAATGAGTATCAAAATTTGTTTTTAATTTGCCATTCAAATACGCCAAACTATCGTCTTCCCAAGCCGCTGCGGGGTCATCTAAAATATACAAATTATCAACAATACTGTTTTTTACATTCAAAACTTTACCAATAAAGCGCAATAAATTCTTCTTTGACGTAGAAAATTTACCATTTTTCTCCAATTCGCAAATGAGTTTTTTCGTAGAAACCAACATGTCGTCTGTTAAGTTTTCATAATACTCCAAAGCAACGGATTGTCCGACATTCAACATCACAATCTGTACGGCATCAGGTGTAAAATCGCTCGGAAGTGTCACGTTATGATTTTTGATGGTATATTTTTTACTCGTATCGTCAATTAAAATGGTGTAATCTTCAAAAATATCACGCTCGGCTTTATTTTCAGAATATGATGCGATGAAACGCAAAAACTCACTCTTCCCTATTTCGTCGTAATTACAAAAAACGACCACTCCGTAATTAAATATATATACAAATCGTTGATTATCAGTGAAATAATAAAACAATTCAGAGTTGTTGCCCATATAAACTTCGGCGGTAAATTCGCTTCGTAGTTTTTTGATGTTAAACGATTCGGCAATCTGAAACGCTTGTATTTTTAAAGTATTGGAAGTCATTGTTAGATTTGAAAATTAAGTGATTTGATGGTTTTGCGATATTCATTAATTAAATTTAGACAAAAATATAACAAATGAATGAAAAATTATACTTTATTATGATATAAAAAAATTATACCTTTGCAAAGTTTTTGAGATTACAGAAACGGTGACTTTTAGTTGCCGAAAACTGAAGCCTTAAAAATTCGTTTTCAAACCAAATAAATTTTTTTATAAATGTCAAAAATTCTTATCATCGGAGCAGGTGGAGTAGGGCAAGTGGTTGTCCACAAATGCGCTCAACATCCCGAAGTTTTTTCCCAAATCATGTTGGCGAGCCGCACAAAATCAAAATGTGATAGAATCGCTGCGGACGTTGAAAAACGTTACGGTCAAAAAATTAAAACTGCCAAAATTGATGCAGACGATGTGCCGCAATTGGTAAAGTTAATCAAACGTTTTAAACCAAAAATGGTGTTGAATGTTGCGTTGCCTTACCAAGATTTGACCATTATGGACGCTTGCCTCGAAACGGGCGTACATTACTTAGATACAGCGAATTATGAGCCAAAAGAAGTTGCAAAATTTGAATACAGCTGGCAATGGGCGTACCAAGACCGTTTCAAAGCGGCTGGTTTGATGGCTGTTTTGGGTTGTGGTTTTGACCCTGGCGTTACGAATGTTTACACGGCGTATGCTGCAAAACACCATTTTGACGAAATCCATTATTTGGATATTGTAGATGCCAACGCAGGTTCGCACGGCAAGGCTTTTGCAACGAATTTTAATCCAGAAATCAACATTCGTGAAATCACACAAAATGGTCGCTACTACGAAAATGGCGAATGGGTCGAAATTCCGCCACACAGCGAAATGAAGGCTTTGAATTATCCAGAAATAGGGCCTAAAAATTCTTATATAATTTTTCACGAAGAATTGGAATCGTTGGTCAAACATTTCCCGACGCTGAAAAGAGCAAGGTTTTGGATGACTTTTGGCGACGAATATTTGACACACCTTCGAGTAATTCAAAACATCGGAATGGCTGGCATCGAGCCTATTGATTTTAAAGGTAAAAAAATCGTTCCTTTGGAGTTTTTGAAGGCAGTTTTGCCAGACCCAGGCAGTTTGGGCGAAAATTATACAGGTTGGACTTCGATTGGTTGCCGTATTAAAGGCATCAAAGATGGTCAAGAAAAAACCTATTACGTCTATAACAATTGCAGCCACAAAGCTGCTTTTGACGAAACTGGTACACAAGGCGTGAGCTACACAACGGGCGTTCCTGCGATGATAGGCGCAATGATGATGCTTACTGGCGAATGGTCGGGAACAGGCGTTTTCAATGTTGAACAGCTGAATCCAGATCCATTTATGGCAAAATTAAATGAATATGGATTGCCTTGGCACGAACAACACAACATTGATTTGGAACTGTAAAGTATGTACAAAAATTTAATTAGCGATTTCGTCTTTTATCTGACAAATCTTTATTGAAAAAGTACCTAACTTTGCGGAACTAATAAATAAATAAAATTGTTTTACAAATAAAATATTTTTACAAGTAAAACGATTATAAACATTATAAATTTTTTAAAATAACTATATATTATGGCATTTCAATTCACAGACGTGAACTTCCAAGAAACTGCGGTGGACACACCAGGCGTTTCTGTTATTGATTTTTGGGCTGAATGGTGTGGCCCTTGTCGTATGCTTACCCCAATCATTGAAGATTTGGCAAAGGAATACGAAGGAAAAGCATTGATTGGTAAAGTTGATGTGGATGCAAATCCAGAAACTTCTATCAAATTTGGCGTTCGTAGTATTCCTACTATTGTTATCATGAAAGATGGCAAGGTAATAGAAAAAGTAGTTGGACTTATGACCAAAGAAGCATTGAAGCAAAAAATCGAAGCTCAATTGGCTTAAAAAAATAAAAATTATACTTTTTGACCGATTAAGGCTGCTGGCTTTAATCGGTTTTTTCTTATTCCGTTTTTGCCTTTTCAAATTCATTGCTAATCTTGCAACAAAGCAAGTTAATTTTTCGTTTTATTTTTAGACTTTTCGTAAAAACTTAGGTATTCTCTAAGATTAAAACAAAGTTTTAATAAAATTAGGAATGGAAAAAAAATAACTTCCCTTGTTTTATAAGGAATTTACCTAGTCCAATAGGGAAGTTATTTTTTAAGTGTTCCTTAGTGAAATTAGATTTAATTTTCACATCACGATTGGTGTAATCCGTTTAATTAGATAAAATTAGTGATTAAACAAAATACGCTAAGTTATACATGTCGGAAAGTGATTTTTGGATTCTGTATTTATGCAAAATATTGAACACCAAGCGTTTGCAATATCTTTAATATCTAATCACCAATATCTGTTGTGTATATTACAACTTTTCAATCAAAAAATATGACATATTTAGACAGTGCAGAAGTAAAAAATTTGGGCAACCTTGAATTGCTGGCGAACCAAGTTGTGGAAGGCTTTATCATTGGCTTACACAAATCGCCTTTTCACGGTTTTTCGGTAGAGTTTGCAGAGCATCGCCTGTACAACCCTGGCGAAAGTACAAGGAGTATTGATTGGAAAGTGTATGGTAGAACGGATAAACTTTTTACCAAAAAATTTGAAGAAGAAACCAATCTGCGTTGTCAAATTGTGATTGATGCCTCAAGTTCTATGTATTTTCCTGAAGTCGAAACCAAAGATTTGGGTAAAATAAACAAACTTCGCTTTTCGGCTTATGCTGCGGCTTGTTTGATGAATATGTTGAAAAAACAGCGAGATGCTTTTGGTTTGACCATTTTTGATAGCCAAGTGAATACCCATTCTTTGTGCAAATCAAGCACGTCACACTACCGTTTGATGCTGACGTTTTTAGACCAGCTGATTCAAAATCCGCACCGCAACAAAACGACAAACACCGTCGATACGCTTCACCAAATCGCAGACAGCATACACAAACGCTCGCTCGTGATGATTTTTAGCGATATGTTCAGCGACGCAAGCAATACTGATGCGATGTTTGCCGCTTTGCAACACCTAAAACACAACAAACACGAAGTGGTACTTTTCCATGTCGTGGACGAAGCGAAAGAAATTGAATTTGAATTTGACAATCGTCCGCACCTATTTATTGACATGGAAAGTGGCGACAAAGTAATGTTGCAACCACAACAAGTCAAAGAGAATTATGTGGCACAAGTCAAAGCCTTCAAAAATGATTTAAAAAACAAATGTTTGCAATACAAAATTGACTTTGTAGAAGCCGATATTAACAAAGGTTTTAAGCCAATTTTGCAACAATATTTAGTGAAAAGAACGAAAATGAAGTAGAGCCAAGCTCCAGCTTGGCTTTTGAGTTGCGTGTAGCTTTTTTAGGTGAAATGAAAGAAAAACTTTTCTTCGTTTAATTGGTAAATAGATAACTGTATAGTTTCACAACATTATGTATATTTGCATCATTTTTAAGTAATAAAAGTACAACATATTAAGAATGGAAATACGCATAAATTATGATGCAAATTGGAAAATAATCAGTGGAAAATTCGTTAAAGAATTTATCCAATACTTTCTGCCTAAACTTTACAGACAAGTAGATTGGTCTGTACCACCAGAATTTTTAGAACAAGAGATGCACGAAATTGTCGAAGACAGCATTGAGAAGAAAATTTTGGACAAACTGATAAAGTTTCGCTTGAAAAGTGGAGAAGACAAATGGATTTTTGTTCATACCGAATTTCAAGGTGAAGGCGGCATTGGCGAAAGAATGTTCACTTATTTCCGTAGAATTTTGGATAAATATGGCAAAGATATAACCGCCCTTGTGATTTATACAGGTAGCTCTGTCCCAAGAAATCCAAATAAATATAAATATGAGAGTTTTGGTACAAAAATCACTTATGAATACAATACTTACATCGTAAAAAATCAGAAAGTAGAAACGCTATTAAATGACGAAAATCCGTTTTCAATCGTCGTTTTAGCGAATTTATACACTGTAAATACAACAGATGATGGAGTAAAACGTTTAGAATTTAAGAAAAAGTTGTTTGAAATTGCAAATTCTCGCAACTATGACTTTGAAAAAGCCACAGAATTATTTATCTTTGTAAAGGAATTGATGCAACTCAGTTCCGACTTAGAAAGTGAGTTTGACAATTTTGTCGTTGAACAATTAAAAAATGAAGAAATCAGTATGAGAGCAATGAGTCCAAGTATGCACAATTTTCTTAACCTTGCTTCAATGGAATTTTTGGGTAAATCTTATGATGATGTAATTAGCGAAAGCCAAAAAGCGATTAGCGAAAGCGGAATGATAAAAATTCGTTCAATCATCAATTTGAAAGATAAAATGAACCTAACGGCTGAACAAATTGCATCAACATTAGAGTACGATGTAAATTTTGTGAATGAAGTATTGGAAAAATACGAAAACGAAAAAAATTAAAGAAATTTTTTTTGAATCGTAACTGACTGACTAACAATTGATTATGAATTGATAGTAAAAAGCTATACGTCAGTATTGCCTTTGCAAGTGCACTTTTTCCCGCCCCAAGCGTCCTTCGTGACCTACATTTTACAAAATATATGATAAACCAAAACATACAGAATCTTTACGTTATCGCTCAAAAACCTGTTAGAAAAATTATTGGCTTGATGTCGGGAACGTCTATGGACGGCTTAGATGTTGCTTTGTGCCATTTCAAAGGCAGCGGTCACGACACTGAAATTGAGCTAACGCAATTCGATACGATTCCTTATACGGAAGATATTAAAGATAAAATAAAAGTTGTTTTTGCTAAAAAAAACATTGATTTTCAGCACTTTACGCTGTTAAATGAATGGATTGGTTTGCTACATGGCGAAATGGTTCTCGAATGTCTGAACAGTTGGAACATTGCAGCTGACGACATTGACATTGTGGCAAGCCATGGACAAACTGTTTTTCATGCGCCAAAACATCAGCATGGACAAGATGAATTTCCCAATGCAACGCTTCAAATAGGCGATGGTGACCATGTTGCAGTCAAAACGGGCATCATTACTTTGGCTGATTTTCGTCAAAAACACGTTGCCGCAGGTGGCGAAGGTGCGCCTTTGGCGGTGTACGGCGATTATTTGATTTTTAGCAAAAAAGGAGAAAATCGCATCATGCTCAATATGGGCGGAATTGGAAATTTTACGTACCTGCCAGCCTCTTGTGATGCCAACGAAGTATTTGTTACCGATACTGGAACAGGAAATACCATCATGGATGCTTATTGCAAAAAATATTTGAATGTAGCTTTTGATGAAAATGCGAATTTAGCAATGCAAGGTGCTGTAAATCAGCCACTTTTGAACGCTTTAAAGGACAATTATTTTTTCAAATTGCCTTTTCCTAAAACCACAGGACCAGAAGTTTTTAACTTGAAATACCTCGAAGATGCACAAGTAAAAAGCAAAACAGAAGAGCTTTCTCATGCCGATGTATTGGCAACGCTTAACCGTTTTAGTGCAGAAACAATAGCAGAAGCCATTCAAAAATCTTTCGCAAATAGAGCGAAAAATCAAAGCGAACTTTCATCGCTTTTTGAAGGTTACGAAGAAGAAAATTTTGTGATTTATGCCAGTGGTGGCGGTGCGCACAATCCTCTATTGATGGACAGTTTGAAAGAGCTTTTACCAAATTGTACTTTTAAATTAAGTACTGATTTGGGAATTAATGGCGATGCTAAAGAAGCCGTTTTGTTTGCAACGCTTGCCAATGAAGCACTTTGTGGCGGAAGAACCAATTTTGGCAACCGTGAAAGTGTTCCGAGCGTAAGTATGGGAAAAATCTGTTTTCCAATATAGTCGCCCTTACATCAAAACAGAATAAAACATACCAGACTTTTGATTTTATACACGTCGGAAAGTGGTTTTGGGATTTTGCATTTATGCAAAATATTGAACACCAAGCGTTTGCAATATCATTAATATCTAAATAACCAATATCCGTTGTGTATATGCCTTTTTTTACACCTTTTGATATACCCATTGCAGAAGAAACATTGCCCGAAAAGTTCACCAATCCGTTTGATTATGAGCCGCATCCCTTGTGTATTTTGGCAAGTGAATTGTTGCAAAAACACATTGTGGAACAAAAGTGGAACCATAATTTTGGCTTAGAAAACGACCCCGAAGGCGAAGTTATTGGCAAAATGTTTGGCGTTTTGGTCGTACAGACGAAAGAAAAAGAATTGGGTTATTTGTCTGCTTTTTCTGGAAAAATTGCAGGAACGAACAAGCACGAAAAGTTTGTTCCACCTGTTTTTGATACACTCGAAGGTGATAGTTTTTTGACAAAAGGAATGATTGAATTGTCGTACATCAATCAAGAAATTAAAGATTTAGAAATACTAAATGCAAGCGAAACCAAGCAAAAAATTGATTTTTTAAAGGAAAAAAGAAAAAATCACTCCAATACGCTTCAAGAAAAGTTGTTTTTACAGTATCATTTTCTCAATCAAGATGGAGAATCTAAAAGTTTGAAAGCGATTTTTGAAAACACAAAAAATCCTAAACCAGCTGGCGGAGCTGGCGAATGTGCTGCGCCAAAATTGTTGCAATATGCTTTTTTGAATCAAATGAAACCCATTGCAATGGCGGAATTTTGGTGGGGTCAGTCGCCTAAGGCAAATGAACGGCAGCACCGCCACTTTTATCCCGCTTGTCAGGACAAATGCGTTCCTATTTTAGGTTATATGCTCAAGGAATGTAGCGGTGGTTTTAGTCACCGAAAATAGACTTACGGACTTATCTGACTTAATAACGATATATGTCGGAAAGTGGTTTTGGGGTTTTGTATTTATACAAAATGTTGAACGCCAAGCGTTTGCAATATCTTTAATATCTAATAACCAATATCTGTTGTGTATATTATGAAAGAAATCAAATCCATCATCGCTGCTTACCATCAATTGGACGTGACGCAAACAAAAGCGGCTTTGGCAACTGTTGTCAGGGTTGAAGGTTCGTCGTATCGTCGGACAGGCGCAAGAATGTTGGTTTTGGAAAACGGAACTTACCTTGGTGGAATCAGTGGCGGTTGTTTGGAAGGCGATGCGCTCAGAAGGGCGCAAAAAGCAATTGCCAACGAAAAACCATCTATCGTAACGTATGACACTACAAAAGACGACGACAAACAAATTGGTGTTGGATTGGGCTGTAACGGAATTATTGATGTACTTTTTACACCTTTGAAAAAAACGCAAAATGCTGAAAATCAAATAGATATATTAGAGGGAATTATTGAAACAAGGGTTTTTAGAGTTTTGGTAACGATTACAAAAAGCAATAGTTTTCTTGGAAAAACACTTTTGTATGAAAACGATGCGCAATTTTTAACTTTTTTTTCTGAAAAAAAATACCAACAAGATGTTTTGGAGGAAATAAAAAAAACGTTTAAAAATGAAAAATCCACGGTGAAAAACTTTGATGATTTTTCTGTTTTCATTGAGTTGATTTCGCCAACGCCACACGTTGTACTTTACGGAGGAAATTACGATATTTATCCAATGTCACGGGTTTTGAGAGAGTTGGGTTGGAATGTTACAGTCGTGATGAACAGCGCAAAAGCCGACAAATCGCTCTTGCAAATGGGCGCAAAAATTCTACACCACAAAGGTGATTTTTTACCTAAAATAGATACACATACGGCATTGGTTTTGATGGCGCACGACTACAAAACAGATTTTGAGAATTTTCAGAAAGCCTTGATTAGCAACACTTTATACATTGGATTGCTGGGGCCTAAAAAACGAACCCAAAAGATGTTTGATGCTTTGATAGAAGCCCAAACACCCGTTTTGGAAGAAGATATGAAAAGGGTTTTTTCGCCCGCAGGATTGGACATTGGCGCAGCGACACCAGAAGAAATCGCCATTTCCATTGCAGCCGAAATAAAATCCGTTTTTGCAAAAAGAAATGGCGGTTTTTTAAAAAATAGAGTAGGGTCGATTTATTGAACTAAAAGTGTTGAATAAGGTACTATTCTTGACTTTCGACTCCAATAGCGCTTATATAAATGCGAGAGAATTTGTTAAAAGTATTGATTTTTTTTGTAAAAATAAAAAAGATATTGTAACTTTGTGCTTCAATTAAGATTGAACGGCAGGATTACCGTGAAATTAAGAAGGGCTGCGTTGTACCGCAGCCCTCTTTTGTTAATCGTTCTTACCTTTGTTGAATAATTGGTCAATTACGTACCAAATTACTACAATTAAGATAATTCTGACTAACTCAATCAAGATTGACATCATCATAAGAATTATGATTTAGGATTGCCAGCAATATTACCGGTTTCTTAAACATAAAAGATGCGCAAAAATAAAAAGATTTCCAAAACTATTGTCTTTTTTCAATAAATTCATGGATTTTTATTTTTATAAATTACAAAAAAAGCTGCGTATTCACGCAGCTTTTTTTGTAATATTTTCAAAATCTAATTCGCCTTCAACTCATTCACCAGTTCCGTCATCATTTTTTTAGCATCGCCAAAAAGCATACGGGTTTTCGGAGAATAAAACAATTCATTTTCGATGCCAGCATAACCAGCTTTCATACTCCTCTTCATCACAATAATATTCGTAGCATCTTCGACTTCCAAGATGGGCATACCGTAAATTGGCGAAGTTTTGTCGGTTTTTGCAGCAGGATTAACCACATCATTTGCACCAACGACCAACACCACATCTGTTACCTTAAACTCAGGATTAATCGAATCCATTTCTATCAATTTGTCGTAACTTACATTGCTTTCTGCCAGCAAAATATTCATGTGACCAGGCATACGACCAGCCACAGGGTGAATCGCATACTTTACTTCTACGCCTTCCGCTTCCAAGCAAGATTCCATTTCTTTGCATATATGTTGCGCTTGTGCCACTGCCAATCCATAACCTGGAACGACGACCACACGTTTGCTGTAACGCATCAATGTTGCAGAATCCGAAGCTGTGATTTCTTTGATTGTACCATTGATGCTTTTAGCTTCGCCACTTGCCGCTTGGCTCGCACCAAAATTGCCCAAAAGTACGTTCATCAACGAGCGATTCATCGCTTTACACATGATAACGGTCAATAAAGTTCCTGCGCTTCCGACCAAAATACCGCCAAAAAGCATCACTTTATTGTCGTATAAAAAGCCGCCAAAAGCTGTTGCAACGCCTGTAAATGAGTTTAACAATGAAATTACAACAGGCATATCTGCTCCTCCAATAGGAAAAACGAAAAATAATCCATAAATCAAGCTCAATACCAAAATCAGATAAACGACATTCGGATTGGTGATGTAGCCCATCGCCATTGCAGCGGTCAAACCCAATACAGACAGCATCAGAGTGGTATTGATAAGCTGTTGCATTGGCAAAATCAAGTCTTTGATTTTGTCTTCCAACTTGCCATACGCAATCATCGAACCTGAAAAAGAAAGGCTTCCGATGATAAGTCCGAGCATCAGAATCACGATTCTCGTAGGCGTTCCCGTTTCTGGGTGATGCAATAAATGGTCGTACTCAACAATCGAAATCAAGGCTGCACAAGCACCGCCCATTCCATTGAAAAACGAAACCATTTGAGGCATTTGAGTCATTTGGACTTTTTTTGCCATCAAAGTTCCTACGATAGAACCCAAAATCAGTGCGCCAAAAATCCAAGGATAATTTTTCATTTGAACGCTATCATTCAAAAAAATTGTTCCTATGATAGCTGCGCCCATACCTGCTGCTGCAATCAAGTTGCCTTGCTTCGCTGTCGCAGGTTTACTGAGCATTTTTATACCAAAAATAAAACTCAGCGAAGCTACAATGTATATAAAATCTAATATATAAGTGTTCATATTTTTTATTAATTAATTTTAATGGCAATCATCAAATTTTCAAATCATCAAAATCACCAAATCCATTTTACTTTTTCTTCTTAAACATATCCAACATTCTGTCCGTGACCACAAAACCACCGACCACATTGAGTGTTCCAAGAAAAACGGCAATAAAACCCAAAATAGAAGCAAACAAGTCTTCCGCTTGCCCCATAATGATGATAGAACCAATGATAATGACACCATGAATGGCATTTGCACCACTCATCAAAGGCGTATGAAGCACCGAAGGCACTTTTTCTATGAGTTCTACGCCTACAAAAATCATCAAAATAATGAGGTAAATCATCAATTGATTTTCTGATATAAATTGAAATATTTGTTCCATTTTTTTAATTGTTATATTGTTGAATTACTGCATTGTTATAATTTAAATATTCTGACGTTTTATCTACGCCAGTAACAATTTAACATTATAACAATCCAAGAATCCAAGGCTTTATTTTAAATTTTTCCCATCTCTACAAATAAGTGTTCCGACGGTGATTTCGTCTTCCATATCCCATTTGAAACCATCTTTGGTCGCCAAATGAGTCAAAAAAGCGAATACATTTTTAGAGTAAGTTTCGCTGGCATTAGGGGCTAACATAGAAGGATAATTGGTGTAACCAGTGATTTTTACACCGTGTTTTACGACCACTTTACCCGCTTCGCTGAGTTCGCAATTGCCACCTTGTTCAACAGCCATATCAACAATGACACTGCCAGGTTTCATTACTTTTACCATGTCTTCCGTCACCAAAACGGGCGCTTTTCGACCAGGTACTAAAGCTGTGGTAATAAC
Source organism: Saprospiraceae bacterium (assembly GCA_043777755.1). Taxonomy (GTDB): domain Bacteria; phylum Bacteroidota; class Bacteroidia; order Chitinophagales; family Saprospiraceae; genus CANHEE01. The sequence goes on along the minus strand of JAYWHK010000141.1, from coordinate 15,548 downwards.
AATATCCGCTGCTGCAAGGTGTTTTTTCAATATTTCACGCTGCTTTTGAAGGACATTTTCACCAGCTTCTTTGACATAGCCGCCTTCGATTTTGACATCGTTTCCGAAATCAAAATTAATGAATTTTCCGCCAAGAGATTCTACTTCTTCCTTGGTTTCTAGTCGAATATCAGTCACTTCGACAACTGCGCCCAAGCGTTTTGCCGTTCCGACAGCTTGAAGACCAGCGACGCCAGCTCCGAAAATCACGACTTTTGCGGGAGTGATTGTCCCTGCTGCGGTCATCAACATTGGAAAGATTTTACCAGATTCATTTGCTGCAATAATCACCGCTTTGTAGCCAGCCAAATTCGCTTGCGAACTCAGCGCATCCATAGATTGCGCACGAGAAATACGAGGAATAGCGTCCATGCTCATCAATGAAACATTGCGAGCATTGATTTTTTCAACCAAATCTTTATTGACAAGGTGGTAGGCAAAAGAAATAAGTGCAGTACCTGATTTGAGTTGGGCGATTTCATCGTCCGAAGGAGGATTTACTTTGCACAAAACATCAGCGGTTTCAAAAATAGCTTGTGCCGAAGGAAGAATTTTTGCACCAGCATCAATGTAAGCATCGTCCAGAAAGGCAGAATTAACGCCAGCACCTGATTCAATGTAACATTCAAAGCCATTTTTCACGAATTGTTTGCAAACGTTTGGCGACAGCGCAACTCGGTTTTCACCCAGTCGTGACTCTTTAATAGTACCTATTTTCACAGAAAAAGATATTTTTTTAGTAATAAAATTAAAACGTGGTTATTATTTGGTCTTAAAAACGAAATGCAAATGTAGTAATTTTTTTGAATCAAACTAACAATATATCTATTTTTTTTATTTTTTTAATTAAAAAAATAGATATAGTTTGTAACGGTAAAATATAATTTGGTGAAAATTTTGGAACTATTTTTCAATGGAGTTTGTTTTTGCATGATTACATCACCAAATTTTATTTTTAATTTTGAATATAGCATTATTATACGAAGCGATAGCGGAAAAGCGATTGTTTCAATTACTCAAAACAGAACAACTCGAAAACCGAGAAATTCTACATTTCAAAAGACGATTGACGACTTTTCGTTTTTTGAAAAAAATCCATGACGATGGCGAAATAGATTATACCATTTTGAAAGGCAATGAAAAAGCTCGACTTGGGCAACTCCGAGAGCTTTGGGGCGATTTTTTGGACTTGGAGAAAAAGTAAATTTTTTTCTCACCTAAATCTTAATATTTTCACAAAAGTAAAAAGCAATTTACTTATATTTTTTAAAATATAAATATATTTTTTACCTTTGTAACTTCTATACTACTGTAAAAGCTGTCACACAATATAAAGTTTTCATTTTTTCATCAAGGTAAATATCTTTTTTATATTGAAAAAGACAATCGTTTTTCTATTTCTTTTAGCCTTAAAATCCCTGTTAGTTGCTCAAAATCAAACAGTTACACGAATAAACTGTAAGGTTTTGAATCCGAAAGAATCTTCGATGAGTCTTAGTTGGTTGAAGGGTTATATCTCTGAAAAAGAAGAAAAAGTAAATTTTTCTTTGAGTTCTTCTATGGAAATGACACATCAAATGACGATTGTAGAACCTAAAATTTTTAAAATTTTATACAACCAAAGAGAATTTGATATTTATGCAGAGCCAGGTGATGCGCTTCAGTTTTCTTTTGAAGGCGATAAATTTCCAGAATCTTTACTTTTTACAGGTTCGGGAGCTTCGCACAATATGTATTTGAGAAAATATTTTGAGGTCTGTAAGCTGAGTAATGAGCGTGTTGTAACCTCTAAAATTAATGAATTAAGCCCAAAAGAATTTAAAGAATGGTTGCAACGTTTTTATCAATTGCGACTTGATTTTTATAAAAATTACGATGAAGCGGAAAAAAACCTTTTTACGCCTTCTTTTAATCAGTATGCTTTGTCAGAAATAGAATATTGGCGGGCTTATCACCTGTTGCGCTACAAAGAGCAGCACGAAAAAGGTGGTCGAATCCTTCAAAGTTCGGGTATGTCAGAGCAATATTTTGAGTTTTTGAACCAAACAATGATCAACAATGACGATGCGATGCTCAATGCCAACTATCGCCGTTTTATTGAGCAATATGTAAAGTACAAAGCCGACAATCCTACGAGTAAATACGGTATTGCTGCCAATCAGATTTGGGTAAAAGTAAAATTTCCTGAATTGGAATTGTTGGATTCTCCTTATCAGTCCAATTCGATTGGAAAGGTTTATCAAGGTGAGAAGTTGTTGGTAATCAGTAAGTTAGATTATGGAGGACAGTATGGTTTGCCTGTGGCGTATCGTTTGAAAGTTCGTACAATGGACGGACGAGAAGGTTGGATGAAAACCTACGGTTTGGAAATTGTACCAGAAAAAACCTATAACAATAGACCAATTGTAATTGAAGAAATAGAGCAAACTTACCGTAAAATGGCAAAAGTTGCTGTTGTAGATTGGGATAATTTGCGCTTATTGAACAACGTTACAGAACAAGACCCTGTAACGACTTTGTTTAGAACCAGCGAATTAATTTATCAGCACGAAGCAACGGATGAAAAATATCCTTACAAAATAGATGGTGCATCTTCCGTCACAGATATTTATCATAAAGTACAAACGCCTGACGGAAAAACGGGTTGGGTCGTTGCGCCAAGTGTGCATTTTGTAGAAAAAGAATTTAGTGGAATCAAGACTTACGACAGAATTTCGGCAAGTACTTCAACCGTTTTGAACAATTTAGATTATTTTTTAGCGGGAAAAGCCTTGATATATGCCATTGGAAAAGACATCAAGAATAGGCTTTATTTTGAAAATGCTGACAAGATAAAACCTGAGTTAGATGCTTTTTATGAAAAAAACTTGGACAAAGAAGTGACGGAAGATATGCAAAATATTATTAGCAATCGGCTGTATGGAACACCCGACATCAATGCGCAAACGCAAGCGGACAGAAGGGTAGTGACGACTCGCACTTATTCGTTTATGATCAATAGTATTCGTTTTCGTTTAGATGATAAAGTGCCAAGTGGCGTAACAACGGTGAAATCTTCTCCAAAACCGACACTTGCGACAACACCTAATCCATCAACAACTGCGGAAACACCAAAGCAAACAACTGTAATTACTGATAATTCAGCTACAAAAACAGAAGTAAAAACTTCATCTTCGATGAATATTTCGCCATCGTCTTCTAACTATTCATTGAAGAAAACGATTGTCAAAGGAAATATATCCAATACAAACGGTTCAGATTTAAAGTTAGATGTTTTGGCGGATTATGTCAATATGTCTGAAAAATCATATTCAGTAGAAGTTCGAGCAGACAATGGATTTAGTTCAGAGGTTTATTTGAGCGAGCCAATCGTAGGAGAATTGATTTATGGACAAGATTCAATTCCCGTTTGGTTGTCGCCAAGCGATAGTGTTTCGATAGATTTTAGTGGTGTAGAAGGTGGAACAAAAACATTGAGTTGTACAGGGAAAGGAGCGAATCAAGTGAATTTTTTAGCTGCGCTCAAACAATTTTCAAAAAGAATAGAAGCGGAGTTGAAGGTGAATATTAAAGCTTCGGAATCTGTTGCCTTCAAGTCATTTTTGGACAATGCAAGAAAAGAAAAATTCAGATTTTTTAATGAATACGTTGGAAATCAATCGTTTAGCGAAGATTTTAAAAAATATATAGAATCAGAAATCAATTATTGGTATGCTTTTCAGATTTTGAATTACCCTTGGGAGCATCCTTTGTATTATGACGAAGCTGCGCCAATGAAATTACCAGCGAGTTATTACGAAGGTTTGAAGGCTTTTCCTTTGCAAAACGACGATGCGCTCAGTAGCCGCAATTATCGTTACTACATTGAGCAGCACATCGCTAATTTGAAAGGTTTGCCTGAAAACTCTTATTTGAGCAAAGACAAAATTGCAGAAAACAACTTTAAAGACAAAACATTGGCTTTTTTGAAAGCAAAATTCATTACCGAGCAGTTGGCAATGAACCCTACGCCGAAAGTAATGAGTAGCGTGAACGACTACATCGCCTCAACGCCTTATCCTTTATATACAGAGTTTGTAAAAAATGCTTTTTTGCGCAATGCCAAACCGACAAGAGGACTTGACGCACCAGATTTCCGTTTGTTCAATGCCGAAGGAAAAGAAGTTTCACTAAAATCTTATGCTGGAAAAGTTGTTCATATTGATTTTTGGGCTTCTTGGTGCGGACCTTGTATCAAAGCGATGAAAACCAACGAAGAATTAATCAAACGTTTTAATCCCAACGAAGTTGTTTTCCTTTACATCAATGTAGAAGACAAACACGCCACTTGGATGCGTTTCATAGAAGAAAGAGAATTGGATAAATCCCGACATTTATTGGGAGTCAATCAAAATCCTTATATTTTAGATGTATCGCTTACTTACAAATCTTTCAAATTACCTACCGTTTATGTTATTGACAAACAAGGTAAAATAGCCATCGACAATTCTGAAAAATTAGCAACAGATAGAATGGCAGAAAAGATTAGTTATTTGTTGAAATAGAGTTTTAGGATTTTTATAGAGATAAAAAAAACCATTCAAGTTGCCTTGAATGGTTTTTTTATTAGAGTAAATAGAAGACTATCTTTTACTTACATAGAACTCAGTAACACAGTTTGCACCAGCAACTTCGCCAGCACAAATGTTAGTAGAACCCCAACGGTCAATCAAACGGCCATCAGCCAATTTGAATTCCCAACGAACAAAGAACTTGTCTTTTGGTGTAAATGGTTTTGCTGCGGTACGTACAGTGCCATCAATGACATTTCCTTTACCAGCACCTTTACCATAATCAAATTGTGCATCTTTGAACAAGTTGTACAAATCTCCTGTGCTAATGTTATGTATAACTGTTTTATAATCACCATCAGGACTTGAAACTGTTTTTAGTAATTTACCTGGACTATCATAAATAAAACCAGCATGACGTGCCGTACGAGCGTCATTATTTTTATCCGTGTAAGCCTCGTCCCAATAGACAAAAAACTTAATTTCTGATACGGTGGTCTTTTTATCAAGTGACTGCCAGTAATGCTTTAAACGTACACTTCTTGTAGGATTCGTTGAAGAAAAGCTATCTACCCAAGCTTTTTTCACTTTCCCAACCCAAGAACTATCTTTGACGGGTAGGCTTATTGTTTTACCTTTTACAGTAATAGAATAAGTACTATCAGTAGTCGCAATACTTCCAAATCCGTGAGGTGCGCTATCCCAACCTGGTACAGGGTTTAGAGATTCATCTTTGCAAGAATATATAGCTGCTATACTCAATGCAAAAACTATAAAAATCGAATATTTTAATGATTTCATATTTTGATTATTAAAAAAATTAAAAGATAGTAAAATTAAGTTATTAAATTTTACTTATCCCAGAAAATAGGCGTTTTGTCATATACCACTGATTCATACGCTTTTGCGCTTGGATTCAACGAAATTTCGTTTTGTGGATAAGGGTAACGCAAAGGAAAATTACGAGAAGTCTTTGTTAAAGGCTCTTGTAATGTTGACGGATAGCCTGTTCTTCTGAAAGAGTTGAACAAGTCAAAACCTCCACCACCAAAAGAAGAGTACCACGCTTGTTTCATTGCTACGTCTAACTTAGCGTTGTTGTCAGGTGCTGCATCATAACGAGCAACCCATTTTGCAACATAAGCATCAACAGCCGCTGCTGAAGGTCTAACGACATTAACAGCATCTGTTGCAGAACCAAAATTCACTACTTTTGAGATATGATCTTTGACTGCTTGCTCAAATAATTTCTTAGCATCACCAGCTGCACCAGCAATTAAAATACCTTCAATCTGGTAGTACAATGAGTTCACACTTGTAATCATTGGGAAAATTCCACCGCTCGGAGCTTTGTTCGCCGCTGGAATCGCTGCTGCTGTGATTGCAACATCGTAGAATCCACCGCAAGGATATACACCTGGTAGAATACGCAATGAACCATCTGCTGGGATACCTGTTGCATCACCTCTTTCTCTACCTACTAAACCAGCTACAAACAATGTATCCGCTTTTTTGAAGTCAGCTTTCGGCTTTCCTAAGATGCTTTCCCAATAAGCTACATCACGCAAAGGAATATATCCTGGATTGATTGTACCTTTTTCTGTAGGGTCATTCGGATTTAAAATCTTTACTGTTTGACGCTTAAAATAGAATGGGAAACGAGGATCTTTGTCCACCAACATATCAGTGATTAACTGATTATTGATGTAAGAGCCATCAAATTCGCCACCACTGTAAGCACCCGTGTACCAAGGGTGAAGAATAGAAACTGGATTTTTAGAGAATTGGAATTGGAAATCATCTGCACTTGTAATAAATCCACCTGCTTTGATAGCATCTTGGATTTTCTTGTTTGCATCAGTGATGCCAAGACGACCTGAAATTAACATTCTCAATTTCAAAGTACGACCTAACGCAGCCCATTTAGCGGGGCTACCATTGTAGATAATATCACCATTGATTGTAACAGCGTTTTTACCTACATTTGCAATACCTGCGTCAATAAGCTTGATACATTCAGCATAAATATCCGAATCTTTGTCAAATGCTGGTGTTTTGTTTGGTGTCGCTGCATCTGCTTTTCCTGCTTGTGAAAAAGGAACATCGCCAAATAAATCTACCATGGTAGAAAATGTGTATGCCTTTAAGATTTGAGCGATTCCCAAGTAACCAGGATTTGTACCTGTTGCAGCAATCAAATTATCCAAATCTTTGATAGGTCCCGTGTACATATCGAACCAAAAGTCATTGAATGACGCATCATTCAATTCATATCGAGATGTTTTTTGTGTACCAACCAAACCCATGAATGTTTCAACGGTTGTTTCTTGGTCAGCAAATTCATTTGCGATATTTGATTCGATTTGCGCCAAAAGCAAATCTGGCGCAGCCGCACTTGGACTATTAGGATCTGTATTGTCTAAATCAAATAGACTACAGCTGCTTCCGAACAATACAACACTCAGTGCTAATAGTTGCTTAGGAAAATATTTTATAAACTTCATTGTTTTGTATTTTAATTTTTTAAGAAAAAATCAGGGAACTGATTCATTTTAAAAATATCAATAAAAATTTAAGTTTTTATTGATTTTAGAATGTTACGTTTAAGTTCACACCCATACGACGAGTCGTTGGTGTTGCACCAAAGTCAAAACCTTGTACGTTTGAATCCGCATTTTGAGTCAATACCTCAGGGTCTAAGTTTAAGTCTTTCAACATATTTGGTGCGTAGAACCATAAGTTACGACCAGAAATAGACAAACGGAAAGAGCCAAACGGTGTCTTGCTTAATACTTTTTTAGGCAAATCATAACCGATTGAAACTTCACGAAGACGTAATACTGTTGCATCATACACATTCGTACTTGCTGCACCATAAGCACCATAACCTTCTGAGAAGTGGAAACCAAATGCAGAAATTGGTACTGTATTTTGAACTTCTTTACCGTCGCTAAGAACTGCTTCTTGGCTATCAGGGTCACCATATACACCTTTGATTACACGCAAACCTTCACGGTCTGTCTGCCAAGCCAACTGACCACGCAATAACAATGAAGCTGCTGTTGTAGAGAAAATATCTCCGCCTTGTTTCCAGTCAATTAAAGCATTGATGCTAAGACCTTTCCAAGAGAATGAGTTCACAAAACCAACTGTGAAATCTGGATTAGGGTCACCAATAATTTGGTTGCCAGACTGCCAGATAGTTAATCCTGTATTTTTATCAACTAATGTTTGTCCTGTAGCACTTTTTGCCAACGCAGTTCCAAAAATCTGACCGTAAGGGAAACCATTTTTGTGGATTGTACCACCTACATAATCATCAGAAGGGCCATAAACGATTTGTCCGCCTTCACCAGCATCAACAATTAATGATTTGATTTTAGTAAAGTTTACAGAAGAATTCCAAGTAAAGTTCGCTGTTTTGATAGGTACAATTGTCAAAGCCAATTCAATACCTTTATTTTCAACTTCACCAGCATTGATAACGCCTTCTTCAAAACCTGAAGATGGAGCTAATTTAGCTCTTGTGATTTGATCATAAGAGTTACGTTTGAACCATGCGAAGTCAATTCCTAAACGGCTTTTGAACATACGAATGTCAGCACCAAATTCTATTTCTTCTGTTAACTCATTCTTTAGCCCAGCATTTTTCAATAAATTAGCCAATGTTGCTCTGTTTACATTGGTTCCTGCGACATTGATAAATGGCTGGCTAATGCTATAAGTTGTGGCAACTTGATAAGGAGTTGCCTCATTACCAACTTGTGCCCAAGAAGCACGAATTTTCGCTAAATCAAAGATTGCAGGCAATTTGAATGCTTCATTCAATACAAAAGAAGTATTTACTGCTGGATAGAAATAGCTGTTACCCGATTTTGGCAATGTTGAAGACCAGTCATTACGAACTGTAGCTCCTAAATACAAGAAGTTTTTGTAACCCAATTGTAAGTCACCATATACTGCGTACAAGTTTTGTGAATACTTATTATCATATCGTACGATTTGAGTAGAAGTATTTCTCAAGTTTCTCAATTGGTTTGTAATAATTCCATCACCATCAATAAAACGGTCTGTTCTTTCACGGTGGTTATTATTCAAACCTCCAATCAATCTAAAGTCTAAATCAGAAGTAATGTTACCTTTGATGGTTGCAAAATAGTTGAAGTCTAATTCAGTTCTTCTAATGTTGTTGTTCCAAATTCTACCACGAGGATCAATTTCGCTGCCTGAACGAGAGAAATATTGACGGTCATCAGAGTAAGTATTGATACCTCCACGAGCTGTCAAACTTAACCAATTGTTCACATCGTAATTCAAGGCGACACCTCCGAAAGCACGATTTACGTTAGAATTGTATCTTGAGTTTTTAACCAACCACAATGGATTGTCCAATGCACGATAAAATACATTATCACCAGTTACAGGATTCTCAAAAGGATAACCCATCAAGTTATAGTTACGGGGCAAATAGAACAAACGGCCATAAATAGACGCATCAGTTGCTCCGCCATAATCACGGAAATAGCCAGGTGCAATTGGTGGTGTTGATTGTTGTGTATTTACATAGTTCACATTGGCAGTAACAGTCAAACCATTCGCTAATTTAGATGTACCACCCAAACCAACTGTTGTACGATTTGATTTCATACCAGCAACAATACCTGTATTGTCCATACGAGAGATGGTAGCGTTCATGGTTGTATTGTCACCACCACCTGAGAAGGTCAAAGCATTTTCCATCAAACGACCATCTTGAAAGAAGTCTTTTAAGAAATCATAAGGCTTTAATGCTACTGGAATAGCACGCTTTTTGGTTGGATCTGCTGGGTCAACTTCCATTAACTCAGGAAATACAGTTTGGTAACGAGCTGCACCAAATGGAACACCTGTAAGTGGATGCGGAGCTGTTCCTTCTGGATAACCTGCCGCAAATACTTTTGAGTATCTTGAAAAACCTAACTCACCATTTATTCTATCTACCTCTGCTGGAAAAGGAGAACCCCAGTTTCCGATAAAACCACCGTTATAGTTTTGATTAGAACCTTGCATATAAACATCTTGGTAGTTTGGCAAAGAAGATACTTGCTCCACTGAATAAGATGAATTGTAAGTTACTTCCAAACCTTTACGGGATTTTTTACCAGATTTTGTAGTAATCAAGATAACACCATTCGTTGCACGAGAACCATACAAAGCAGATGCCGCAGCACCTTTTAAGATTGTAATGTTTTCAATGTTGTTAGGGTCAATGTCATAAGCACGGTTTGTAAATTGAGTTCCTTGTGATTGACCGCCTTCTGTACTATTTACAGAGTTGTCAAAAGGAATACCATCTACAACAAATAATGGTTGCGTGTTACCAGTCATTGAAGAAAAACCACGAATGTTGATTTTCGTTGATTGACCTGGTGCACCACCGCCACCTGTAATTTGAACACCTGGAACTTTTGCCGAAAGTGCACGAATTGGGTCAGACTCATTGCGTTGTGCAATTTCATCTGCCTTTAAATCTGTTGCAGCGTAGCCTAATGACTTTTTGTCACGCTGAATACCGATAGCGGTTACAATAACCTCTCCGATAACCTTTGTGTTTTCAGCCAAAATGACATCAACAACATTAGAAGCTCCCAAAGGAATTTCTTGTGTTTCATAGCTGGTGTAGCTTACTACCAAGGCAGAAGCACCAGCTGGAACGCTCAAACGGTAATTGCCATCAACATCTGTTGTAGCTCCTGCGCTTGAACCTTTTGCTAAGATATTGGCACCAATTAATGGCTCGCCCTTAGCGTCGCTTACTTTTCCAGTGACTGTTCTTTGTGCGATGATAGTTCCTACCATTGCAAAAAACATCACCAGAAATAGTGAAAGTTTTTTCATACTAATCCGAAAAATTTAATTGTTTAACTCCGAATAATTGCGTTTCCCTAAACTTAGCGGCAACGATTCTTCGTCTTAAAATACAGTTTCTAATAAAATAGTGTTTTTGGAGTAAATCATTTTTAATGAACTTTGATGGGAAAGCTAAGTCAAAGTTTTTTTTGAAATATAGCGGTCTGCGTGACTTTAATATTTCAAAGCGTAAAATTATGAAAATAAATATTTATTTTCATAATTTTAAAACGTTTATTTTTTAAAAAGGCTGCCTTTAATCGTTTATTTTTTTCGTTTTGTCGAAAAATCAAAATATAATTTATTGATTATCAAGCATTATAAATTTTTTTCTTTTTTAGACCAAATATTATTTTGTTTAATTTTTTTCTTTTTTCCTGTTTTTTTCAAAAAAATTTTCATTTTTGCACCATGAATACTAAACACATCGCCATCTTCGCTTCTGGCTCAGGTTCTAATGCAAAAAAAATTATTGAGCATTTTGAAAAAAATGATAAAATCAAGGTTGCCATCGTCATTGCTAATAAGGCGGAAGCTGGCGTTCTGGACATTGCCCAAAATGCTGGAATTGACACTTTTATTCTCAAGCGTGATTATTTTTACAATTCGGAACAGATTTTGACTGTTCTAAAAGAGAAAGAAATTGATTTGATTGTTTTGGCTGGTTTCCTTTGGCTGATTCCTTCTTATCTTGTTCAACATTTTCCGAATCAAATTGTCAATATTCATCCTGCTTTGTTGCCAAAATACGGTGGTAAAGGTATGTACGGTCATCATGTTCACGAAGCCGTAAAAGCGGCTGGCGAAACGGAATCTGGTATGACCATTCATTTTGTTGATGAGCATTACGATGAAGGAAACATTATTTTTCAAGCAAAATGCGAACTTTCTCCTTCTGACGATGCGCTTGTAATTGCTAAAAAAGTATTGTCGCTTGAACATCAGCATTTTGCAAAAGTAATTGAGGAGGTTTTGATGGGGAAAGTGGGAGAGTAAGAAAGTAAGAAAGTGGGAGAGTAGCGCATGACCTCGAAATTTATGATGATTCGAATTAGTTTCCATTTTTTTATTAAAACCAAGAAATTTACTAAAATATCTGGGCTGTCATCCTGAGCGTGCGAAGGAACTTATAGTTATGACCTCTACGTAGTCTTCCTCGTAAGTTCCTTCGCACGCTCAGGATGACAGAGTCGTTTTTTATTTTATAGGCTCATTTTTTATTAAAAGGATAAAAAATTGACTGGATTAGCGCAATCATTTGTTTTTCGATTCTTGAATTTAGAATTTAGAATCTTGAATTTAGAACCAGAATTTAGAACTATGAATCAAAATATAGCTGTTCTTTTTTATGCAAAAAAACTTGTCGAAGCGGAGGAGTTGGCTACGCTTTTGTATGAAAAAAATAAATTAGAAGAATCTGAAAAGAATTATTGGCTGTTTTTGATTTTTTTTACTCAAAGAAAATACAGCGGCGATAAATATTGGGATAAAAAATTAGAGGATTTTTTACCTTTTATAAAAGAAAATAAAGGGTTTAATTTTCAATTTTTATATGTTGATTGGCTGATTTTTTGTAAAAATTTTGATGAAGCAAATCATATTCTACAAACTATTTTGGCGGAATGTGAGGACAATATCAGCGAAAAGGTCTTGACTTATGCGGCTTTCAGTCGTCTTTATACGGCTACAAATAATTTTCGGGAAGCCTTGCGTATTTCGAGAGATGCGCTTTCTCTTTTGACCAAATACACCGTTGCAGATGCGATTGTTGCAGAGGTTTATCATGCTTTGGTACAGGCTTATTTGAAAAGTCAAGAATATGGAAACCTCGAAACGTACAGCAATACTTTATTGGAATTGTGCAATGTTTTGGGTGATGTAGAGAAAAAAATCGTTGCACTCAACAATTTAGCGATCGTCAATAGTATTCGCAATGATTTTAAAACGGCAATGGGCTATTTTATCGAAGCTTTAGAAATTGCAAGAAGTATTAATTATCGTCAAAGTATTGCGAATAGTTACATTAATATTGGTACGATTTACGCACATTTACAAAATCACGACGAAGCACTTAAGCGTTATGTAAGTATTGTGGAGAGCTATGAAGATGTTTTGGAGAAAAACACTTTGGCAATTGTCTATAATAATATTGGCAATATCAATGCTCGGAACAACGAAACGGCAGAGGCTAAAAAATATTTTGAAAAAGCATTAAGTCTTGCGACTCAGATTCAGTACCAAGAAATGATTGCTTTGTCGCTGACGCAGCTCAGTAGGGTGTATCGTTTGGAAAGTAATACAACGGAAGCCTTGATTTATGCTGAAGAAGCCCGACAATTGATTGTTGATTTGGGTAACATCAATGGTCGTCAGATTAACTTGATTAATCTGGGGCAATTGCATTACGATTTGGGTGATTTTGACAGTGCTATAAAATTAACTGAAGATGGACTCGAAACGTCTTTGACTGCCGAAGATGACCTTAATACGATGAAAGCCTATCAGCTTTTGGCAGACATTTATGCGCAGCTCAAAGATTTTGAGAAAGCCTATCTTTATCAATTTGCATTTACGCAATTGCATGAAAAAGTTGCATCGGAACAGCGTAATTTGCAAGCGATTGACATTGAGATTCGCTATGAAATAAAAGAAAAACAAAGTCAGATAGAACAGCTCCAAAAGGAAAATGAATACCAAGGCAAGCTCCTTGAGCAAGGTAAGAAGATCTCTAAACAGAATACAGAACTTTCTCAAGCAAACGAAGAATTACAGCAATTTGCGTATGTTGTTTCACATGATTTGAAAGAGCCTTTGCGTATGATTGCAAGTTATATTCAATTGATTATGAGGCGTTTGCCAAAAAATCAAAGCGAAGATATTGATGCGTATAGCGGTTTTATCAATGAAGGGGCAACTCGAATGAATCTACTGTTAGATGGGCTTTTACAGTATGCAACAATTGGTAAAGAGAACGAAGATGAAGACGAAACGGACATCACTGAAATCGTCGAATATGCCATGTTTAACCTTAAACTTTTGACAAGGGAAACAGATACAGACATTACTGTTGGCGAGATGCCAACGTTGCGTATTATTCCATCAAGATTGGCGCAAGTTTTTCAAAATTTATTGAGTAATGCCATTAAATTTAGAAAACCTAACGTACAACCAATCATTAATATTAGCTGCGAAAGACGGAAAAATGATTTTTTATTCAAAATCGCAGACAATGGTATTGGCATCAGTGCGGAACATCGAGAGCGTGTTTTTGTGATATTTCAACGTCTTCATACCCGAATGCAATACGATGGTACGGGCATAGGCTTGTCTATTTGTCAAAAAGTAATCACTCGTTTGGGCGGAAAGATTTGGGCAGAAGGCGAAGTTGGTGTTGGTACTACTTTTTGTTTTACCTTGCCTTTGGGTTTAGAGAAAGTGTTACACGAATAGTATTTAACTAAACCGACTTAGCATTTTTAACATCCATTTTCTTTCTGTCAAAACCTTTTCATTGTTGATTTCACCGACCAATTTCGCTACATTTTTTTTATCATTAAAATTAATCTCAATCATTTTTTTTGTATAAATAACGATGTTATGGTAGATGGTTTTGTAAGGTTCTACCAAAGTATTCTGATTGGCAATAAATTTTTTCATGGCTGCCAAATGCGCCGAAAGCAAGTCAAATTCATCTAATTCGTAGTAGATTTTCATTAAAATTGTCTTTGCAGAAAGGTTTAATAAAAGGTCAGTATAGTCCGCTTTTTGCAATAAAATCATCGCTTTATCCAATTCGCCACGCTCGTAATGCAAACGACCAAGGCTCAAACTTGGCATACTTTCTCGATAATTGTACTCTAAAAACGGCGTATATTCTCGGATAAATGTCTCTACCCAATCGTAATCCTTAATCAAAATACCCATACTAATTATATTTCGATACGCAAAACGAGAGATAACACCGTTTTCGAGTAGGAGTTTTTTATCTATCATTTCCTGATACAAACGCAAACCAATTCGAGCATATTCCACATCTTCTTCATTGAGTTTTTTAATACAAAAATTTTGAGCAAAAAGAAATAAATCCTTTGCTTCTTTTGCTGGAAATAAGCATGAGTTTTGGCTTATCATATCTTTGAAAACTAAAAAATCTTGCTCCTGCTTGTATTTCAGTACTTTATAGCAATAATAGTACGTCATTACAGCTGGCGTTTGCATTTCTGTTTTATTTTCTACATAAGTCATAATGCTATCTTGCAATCCAAAGTCGTAGTCTTTTTTAAAAACAGCTTGATGGGAAAGCAGCATACAAGATTGGCGCAATTTTCTGGCAACAAACGACAAGTCCATATTGGTAGATATTTCTTGTAATTTGTAGTTCTCCATACGTTGTGTCAAATGTTGAAAGCCAAATTCTTCCAGCATAATCTGATATTCTGTTTCGTAATGTTCTGCATTTTGCATTTCATCTTTTTTATGCAATGCTTGCGCTTCCTCAATCGTTCTTTCAAAATGGTCTTCCAATCTTTTTTTTCGGTATGCTGCGGCGAGGTGAATTTTGACCTTCACTTGATTTTCGTGTAGTTCATTGTATGCCAAGAACTGTTCTAAGGTTTTGTATAAAAGACTGGAAATCAGGTGCATCTGCTGTACATCAAACTTTTCTTTTGGATAAACAATGCTAAAAAGTTGTTCTTTTGTAGGCGTTATTTTTTTAACTTGAATACATTTTATGAGTTCTTCAAATAGCAAAATCACATCTTCCCTTTGATTGAAAAAGGGCGAAGCAACAAATTTACGCAACTCTTTGACTTCTTTCTTGTCAAAAGTCCGTATCAATTTCCAAAGACGTGATGTTTTCATATTTTTTATTTGTAGGGGCGACTTTAGTCGCACACGCTACGTTTGTTTGTAAGGGCGACTTTAGTCGCACACGCTACGTCTGCGAACAAATTAAGATAACCCGTAGGATGTGCGACTAAAGTCCAATGTCATTTCCCTAAGGATCTAATTTAACCAGCCCTTCTAAAGTTTGTATATGTCACCATACTTTTGCGTTTAGACGCTCCT
>JAYWHK010000140.1:0-3595 GCA_043777755.1 Saprospiraceae bacterium | reverse complement strand
CCTTCGGATTAACTGCTGCTGGTACTGCGTCGTCACAATTGATTGTCGTGTTCGCTGGTACGGTCGCTAAGTCAAACGTTGGTTTTGTATCGTCTTTTACATTGATGGTTTGTGATACTGTTGTTGAATTTAAACAATTATCAGTTGCTGTCCATGTACGAGTGATTACGTAAGTATTTGATAAACAAGCTGTTGCGTCAGTCGATTTGGTAGATACTTCTACCATCGTTACTGTCACGTTTGGATCACACTTGTCGGTCGCCTTCGGATTTACTGCTGCTGGTACTGCGTCATCACAATTAATTGTCGTGTTCGCTGGTACGGTTGCTAAATCAAACGTTGGTTTTGTATCGTCTTTTACATTGATGGTCTGACTTACAGTGGTGCTGTTTAAGCAGTTGTCTGTCGCCGTCCATGTTCTTGTAATCACATATGTGTTTGATAAACAAGCTGTTGCGTCAGTCGATTTTGTAGATACTTCTACCATCGTTACTGTCACGTTTGGATCACACTTGTCTGTCGCCTTCGGATTTACTGCTGCTGGTACTGCGTCGTCACAATTGATGGTCGTGTTCGCTGGTACGGTTGCTAAGTCAAACGTTGGTTTGCTATCGTCTTTTACATTTATAACTTGACTTGCAGTAGTAGAATTATTACAATTGTCAGTTGCAGTGAAAGTACGTGTTATTGTATATGAATTTGATAAACAAGTATTGGTATCAGTAGATTTTGTACTAACATCATTACTTGTTACTGTTACAGCCTTATCACAATTATCAGTGGCTGTTGGAAGTACAACTGCTGGTATTGCATCATCACAATTGATTGTTACATTTTTAGGAACACTTGCTAAATCAATTACAGGTGCTTTTATATCTTGAACTGTAATTATTTGAGTTTTCACATCGGTATTACCACAATTATCTGTCGCAGTCCATTCTCTCTTTAATGTATAAGTATCAATACAAGCTGGATTTGTATTATTAACACGGGTTTCTTTTGGAGTGATAATTATTTTTGTATCACAATTATCAGTTGCAGCTGGAGCTCCCATAGAAGGAACATCGTCACACTCTACGGTGACATCAACTGGAACATTAACCAATACTGGCGGAGTTTTATCTTGTACTGTTATTGTTTGAACAAAAGATGTTGAATTTAAACAATCATCTGTCGCTGTCCATGTACGTGTAATTACCCAAGCATCACAAGCCGCTGGGTCAGTTGGTTTAGGGTTATTTTCAACAAAAGTAATTATCACATTTGTATCGTAATTATCTGTTGCTGTTACACCACCGACACCGATTATGGTTGCCGTTGGAATGGCACTACACTCTACTGTAATATTTGGAGGTGGAGTACCTGCTAATACTGGTTTTCCAACATCTTTGAAACCTGCATCAACATTGTTTTGAATTTGACCACTAATTAATGTACGGGCATTAGCAACACCTGTTACTGGATCTGCATCACTGTCCAAGACATCATTTCCACCTGTACCTTTCGTAGTTAAGGCAATTTGCAATGGTGTTGTTGGATAACCAAATTTGATAGTATATGTACCTGGTACTAAATTAATGAAATTATAGTTACCTGCTGCATCTGTATTTTTGGTAACAGGTCCAACTGGGTTTCCAAAACCGTCTGTACCTGTTAAAGTTACAGGAACTCCTGGTAGTGCATTTGCACCACTCTCATCTTGAATTCCATTTTGATTACAATCAACCCATGCATAATTACCAATTGAAGCATTTTCAAAATAACCTGCATCAATTGTTTGGTTGTATTCACCACTTGACAAAATCACTATTGGTGACTTGTTGGTTGAAGTACTAATATCACTGTCTTTTGTATCATCACCATCTTTGTCAGGTTCAGTTGTAACAAAACCTGTTGGTTTTGTGAACATTACTACATAAGAAACACCTGGTTTCAAGTTAGCAAACATATACATACCGTTTGCATCAGTTGTTGCTGCTGGAACAAGATTTCCGTCAGCATCTTTTGCAGGTTGGTTATTGCTATCTAATAACATTACAGTTACACCTGCGATACCTGGCTCGCCTGCATCTTGTATACCGTTTGCATTTTTATCTAAGAAAACAAAATCACCTAATTTAGCTGGTTTGAAGAAACCTGCATCTACTGTCAAATTGTTTTCACCAGAAACCAAAGTATAATCCCCTGTCATTCCAGTTGCTTTATCAGCATCACTGTCTTTTGTATCATCAGTACCTTGATTTACATCAGTTGCCGTAAATCCTGTTGGTGTACCAAATGTTACTTTGTATGTACCTGGCACTAAATTAGGGAATAAATATTTGCCACTTGCATCGGTTGTTGCTGTTAAAGTCACTGCTGTGCCGTTGCCCGTTGTACCTGTTAAGGTTACTAAAACTCCTTGAATTGGTGTTTCTCCTGCATCTTGTACGCCGTTTGCATTCTTATCTTCCCATACATAATCGCCCAAACTTGCTGGCTTGTAGAAACCTGCGTCATACGTTAAGTTGTTTTCACCTGATTCTAATACTTCATTGACACTCATTAAAGCATTCAATGGATCAGCATCTGAGTCTGTTGCGTCATTTGCGCCTTGATTTACATACGTTGGTACAAATCCGCCTGTTGGTGTACCAAATGTTACTTTGTATGTACCTGGTTGTAAATTAGGGAATAAATATTTGCCATTTGCGTCAGTTGTCGCTGTCAAAGTTACTGGTGTACCGTTGCCTGTTGTTCCTGTTAAGGTTACAGTTACTCCTGCGATACCTGGCTCGCCTGCATCTTGTACGCCATTGCCATTCTTATCTTCCCATACAAAATCTCCTAAACTTGCTGGCTTATAGAAACCTGCATCTACTGTCGTATTGTTTTCACCTGATACCAATGTATAGTTGCCTGTCATGCCACTTGCGGGATCTGCATCACTATCTTTTGTATCATCTGTACCTTCATTTATTGGTGAGGCAGTGAAAGTCGCTGGCTTGCCAAATGTTACTTTGTATGTGCCTGGTACTAAATCAGTAAATACATATTTGCCGTTCGCATCTGTTGTTGCTGTCAAGGTTACTGGTGTACCATTCCCTGTTGTGCCTGTTAAGGTTACTGTTACTCCTGCGATGCCTGGCTCACCTGCATCTTGTATACCATTACCATTTTTATCTTCAAATACAAAATCGCCTAAACTTGCTGGTTTGTAAAAACCTGCATCATAAGTTAAGTTATTTTCGCCTGATTCTAATACTTCATTGACACTCATTAAAGCATTCAATGGGTCTGCATCTGAATCTATTGCATCATCTGTACCTTGATTTACATACGTCGGCTTGAAGCCGCCTGCTGGTGTACCAAATGTTACCTTGTATGTACCTGGCACTAAATCAGTAAATATATATTTGCCATTTGCATCAGTCGTCGCTGTTAATGTTACCAAAGTACCGTTACCTGTTGTGCCTGTCAAGGTTACCAATACTCCTGCAATACCTAGCTCGCCTGCATCTTGAATACCATTGCCATTCTTATCTTCAAATACAAAATCTCCTAAACTTGCTGGCTTGTAAAATCCTGCGTCATACGTTAAGTTGTTTTCACCTGA